>JALHOR010000129.1 GCA_022842885.1 Anaerolineae bacterium | reverse complement strand
GGGTACGAATCAATTTTAACCCGCATAAAATTTCATGAGAGGCATAATGGGCGCAACACTTGAAATTCGTAATCTCCATGCTCGTGTTGAAGGCGATGATAATGCGCCAATTCTGCGCGGCGTGAACCTGACGCTCAAACAAGGCGAAATCCATGCACTAATGGGACCCAATGGCTCTGGCAAAAGCACGCTTGCCAATGTGCTGATGGGCAATCCCATTTACGAAGTGATTGACGGCGAAATTCTGCTAGATGGTGAAAATCTGCTGGAAATGGAAGCCGATGAACGCAGCCGCGCCGGCTTATTTTTGGCGTTCCAATATCCGGTGGCGATTCCGGGCGTGACGTTGGCGAACTTTTTGCGCCACGCTGTCAATTCGCGGTTGAAAGCGAATGACCCGGAAAGTAAAGGCATGCCCATCCCGGAATTTATTAAACTCATGCGGCAGAAAATGGCGATGCTGGGCGTTGACCAGAGTTTTGCTGGGCGTTACCTGAATGAAGGCTTTAGCGGTGGCGAAAAGAAACGCGCCGAAGTGCTGCAAATGGCAGTCCTCGAACCCAAAATTGCCGTTATGGACGAAACTGATTCGGGCTTGGATATTGATGCGCTGCGAATTGTGGCAGAAGGCGTCAATAAATTGACAGGTCCCAATATGGGTGCCTTGGTCATTACCCACTATCAACGCATGTTAAATTACATCAAACCCGATTATGTGCATGTGATGTTCAGCGGGCAAATTGTGGAAAGCGGCGGCGCGGAATTGGCGTTGCAACTAGAAGAACATGGTTATGACTGGATTCGTGAAAAACACGCGCTGCCAGTGTCCTAATCTCACACATCAACGTTGGCATGATTGAAGGGACAAGCTGATGGTAGATTTTGAATTTGTACCGAGTGAAAAGCAGTTGACAGAAGACGAAAGTGCCTTACACAATGTGCGCGATTCGTATGATACGGTGTATGGCTTTCATGATGATGATGTGAAATACAACTTCAAAAGCGAAAAAGGGCTGACCGAGGAATTAGTTCGCCAGATTAGCGCCATGAAAAACGAACCGCAATGGATGACGGATTTGCGCGTGGAGGCATACCATATCTTCCTCTCCAAACCGACACCGCAGTGGGGGGGCAGCCTAAACGAGATTAATTACGACGACATTTATTATTACGTCCGCGCTACCGATAAATCTGAGCGCGATTGGGACGAAGTGCCGCCGGAAATCAAAGATACCTTTGACCGCTTGGGTATTCCTGAAGCCGAGCAGAAATACTTGCAAGGTGTCACCGCCCAATACGATTCAGAGTCGGTGTATCACAGCATTCGCAAAGATTTGGAAGACAAAGGCGTTATCTTTTTGGATATGGATGCCGGGTTGCGCGAATATCCTGATTTAGTGCGCGAATATTTTGGCACGATTATTCCGTCTAACGATAACAAATTCGCTGCCCTGAATACTGCTGTGTGGTCAGGCGGGTCATTCATCTATGTGCCGAAAGGTGTGCATGTGGAAATGCCGCTGCAAGCCTATTTCCGCATCAATACCCAGAACATGGGGCAGTTTGAACGCACGCTGATTATTGTGGACGAAGGCGCGTATGTGCATTATGTTGAAGGTTGCACAGCACCGACTTATAGTTCCAACAGCCTGCACAGTGCCGTTGTAGAAATTATCGTCAAAGAAAAAGGGCGCTGCCGTTACACCACGATTCAGAATTGGTCGAACAACGTTTACAACCTCGTCACCAAACGCGCCATTGCTTATAAGAATGCTACAATGGAATGGATCGATGGGAATTTAGGCTGTCTTATAGAAGGCTCAACTGTTACCACACCGCAAGGTCTTAAAGAAATTCAAGAGCTTGAAGTGGGCGATGAAGTGCTGTCTTATGACGAAAAAACTGGACAATTATGCTTCCGTCCGGTGGCAGCCAAACGTTTTTCTGGCTATCAACCTGTTCATACTGTTTCAGTTGGTAAACGCCAATTGCAGGTAACAGCAAATCACCCCTTCTATTCGTATGTTTACAATCCTGATGCGCCCAAAAAACTGGGGCGTTATCAACTAGGTTATGTGCGTGCAGACCATCTGGAAAAAGCAATAATCCCGCGTACTTCGTTGGATTATGGCACACCCCATCGTTTAGAAATGCCGACGTTGGTCACTGAATTTGCGTCTATGAATCAATATGCTGACGATTTGACCATGACTCGCGCTCGTGAGTCACGCATGGCAAATGTCGAATATACGACCAATGACCTGATGTGGTTATTTGGTTATTGGATGGGGGATGGCAATATGGAAATTGCCCCCGGCAAAACCGATGGTGTAGTACGCTTTGCCAAAGTCGGTTTTTCTACGCCACGCACCGATCGAGCGCGGGGTCGTTTGATGGAAACAATGACTGCATTGGCTGAAATTGAACCCACAGAACGCCCCAATGGTCATCATTTGGCATGGAACAGCAAAGAACTTGCAGAATTTTTCCGTCTGAATGGATTTTACGGTAAAGCCATTGATAAGCGTGTACCTCAGTGGGTATGGTCTGTGCCCGAGTCCCAGCGTTTGGCGTTTATCGCAGGGTATTTAGATGCAGATGGCACAATTCGCGGACGAGCATTCAGCATGAAATCTGCTAACAAAGCATTGTTAGATGATATGGCATCGCTGTTGGTGAATTTGGGTATTACCCCTCGTCTATACACTGAATTTGATGAACCGCGTGAAGTGATGATTATGGGTGTAACTTGTATTGCTCATAGTTCACATCGCCTAGAATTTTTGGTAGATGAACGGTTATGCGATTATGTGAGTCCAGCATTGCGCGAAAAAGCGATGAATCGTCCATCTAGCTCTATGGATATGCGTCGTACAATAGGACGCTCTCAAATTGAACTCAGCGAACAACTCGAAATCGTTGCCGTTGAAGTTTCTGAACCTTCCGCTGAACCTGCTGCAACATGGGATATTGAAGTGGAAGGTACAGGCAATTTTGTCTCGCAAGGGTTCATTGTTCATAACTCTAAGTTGACAATGAAATATCCGGCGGTGATTTTGGCAGAAGAAGGCGCACACGGGGAAGTTCTCTCGATTGCGTTTGCTGGCAATGGGCAGCACCAAGACGCTGGTGCAAAAATTACGCATCTTGCGCCCAACACTACCAGCCAGATTATCAGCAAGTCTATCAGCAAAGATGGTGGACGCGCCAGTTATCGTGGCTTGCTAAAAATTGGTGAAGATGCCCACCATGCCCGTAGCAATGTGGTGTGCGATGCCTTGTTATTGGATGATAGAAGTCGTTCCGATACCTACCCAACAATTGAAGTAGAAGCGCAAGATGTGACGATGGGGCATGAAGCCTCCGTCAGCAAAATTGGCGAAGACCAGCTTTTCTATCTCATGAGTCGCGGCATTAGCGAAGATGAAGCCAACGCCATGATTGTGAATGGTTTCTTGGAACCGCTGGTCAAAGAACTGCCGATGGAGTATGCGTTGGAACTCAACCGCCTCATTCAAATTCAGCTTGAAGGCACGATTGGCTAAATTTTTGTAACTACCTACCCCTGCCCCTTGTATCTTCTCCCAAAGGCGAAGGGTGTAAAAACAAGTCGCATCTGAAGTCCCTCTCCTGTAGGAGAGGGATTTAGGGTGAGGGCGAAGGACAATCTGAGTAGTGACGAATTTTTAACACAATAGTTCCGATAGCTAAAAGCTAGGTAGCTATTTCAACACAGGAGAAAACAACAGTGGTCGTAGCACGACGATCATCACGGGCGGAGAATATCCCGCACTATACCCGTGCCGATGTAGAAACGTTAAGCGCCAATCGCAATGAACCGCAGTGGTTGCGCGATTTGCGTCTCTCGGCGTGGGCAACCTATGAATCCTTGCCGATGCCGACCATGGAAGAAGAATGGCGGCGCACCGATTATCGGCATATCCATTGGAACGAAGCCAGTAAACTTGCAGTTGCCAATGGCGCAACGATGGCAACCGTGCCACAAAAAAATCTTGAGCCACTAATGGGCGATAATCAAGGCGGTTTGTTGGTCATGGTGGATGGCAAAATTGTCCATTATGAACTTGCCGATGAACTGAAAAATCTCGGTGTCGTTTTTGCCGATTTAGAAACGGCTGTACGCGATTATGAACATCTCGTGCGCGATAATTTGATGACCAAAGCCGTTAAACCAACAGATGGCAAATTTGCGGCACTGCATGGCGCATTGTGGCAATATGGCGCATTTGTGTATGTTCCCCGCAATAAAGTGGCAGAACTGCCGCTGCACATCGTGATGTATAACACGCAGGATGGCTCGGCATTGGGGCATGTTTTGGTGGTGGTTGAAGATAATGCCCAAGCGACAGTGCAAGTGGATTATGCCTCCAGCGAAGGCACGGCGCACTCTGCTTATATCGGCGCAACAGAACTCATCGTGGGTGATGCTGCTAATTTACGCTATGTGGCGTTGCAAGACTGGAATCGCCAGACGTATGAATTCAGTCATCAGCGGGCATTAGTCGGGCGTGATGCCAATGTGGACTGGATTAATGGCACGATGGGCAGCCGCTTGACGAAAGCCTTCTTGGAAGTGGACATCATCGGCAAAGGTGGCAATGGGCGCATGTCGGCGTTCTTCTTTGCGGATAAAAATCAATTCTTTGATTTGGATACGCAGCAAAATCACAATGCACCACTGACTGTCTCCGACTTATTGTTCAAAGGCGCAGCAAAAGATACGGCGCGTACCTTATGGCAAGGCATGATTAAATCGCTGCCGAACATGCAAAAAATTGATGGGTATCAAGCCTGTCGTAATCTTGTTCTCAGTGATGATGCCCGCATGGATGGTATTCCGGGACTGGAAATTGAAGCGGACGATGTGAAATGCTCGCACGCCGCCACATTTGGCACACTGGAAGAAGACTATATCTTTTACCTGATGGCGCGGGGTATTCCGCGTGCGGAAGCGCAACTGATGGTGATTGATGGTTTCTTTGATGAACTCTTGCAGCGCATCCCCTTTGAACGGGTGCGTGACCGCTTGAAGGCAGAAATCGAAGCCAAAATTTTGAGCTAATCTGATTTAAGAAGGCACGTCAAAAAACGTGCCTTTTTCATCGCCCGATGTAGATTTAGTGATAGATGTTATCTTTTTCAAAACCCAAAATATGATATGGTAATTTCGACCCTCTGGCAAAATTCATGAGGTAAAACATGTCCTCAACATTCGATTTTCCCTACGAAATAGACACGATTCGCGCTGATTTTCCTATTTTGCATCAAGACCATCATGCGGGTGTGCCGTTGGTGTTTCTGGATAATGCTGCTAGCAGCCAAAAACCCACTGCGGTGATTGAAGCGATGAATACGTATTATCGGACGATTCATGCCAACGTGCATCGCGGTATTCACAAACTCAGCGAAGCCGCTACCGCCGCCTATGAAGATGCCCGCAAAAAAGTTCAAAAATTTATCCATGCCAAGAGTCGCCGTGAAATTATTTTTACACGCGGCACCACCGAAGGCATTAATTTAGTTGCCCAAACATGGGGCAGAGCCAACTTGCAACCGGGCGATGTGGTCATTTCGACAGTGATGGAGCATCACTCGAATATCGTGCCGTGGCAAATTCTCGCTGCCGAGAAAGGCTTCACGCTTAAATATTTGCCGGTGCTGCCCGATGGCACGCTCGATTTAGAGCAATATACCCGCTGGTTGCGTGATGAAAATGTCAAACTTGTCACTGTGATGCACGCTTCTAATGTTCTAGGAACCGTCAATCCCGTCGCAAAAATGGCGCAGATGGCGCATGATGCCGGCGCGTTAATTCTGGTAGATGGCGCTCAGAGTGTGCCGCACTTGCCGGTTGATGTGCAATCGCTGGATTGTGATTTTCTGGTCTTTAGCGGGCATAAAATGGCAGCGCCAACAGGCATTGGCGTGTTATATGGCAAGCGTGACTTATTAGAAGCCATGCCGCCGTGGTTGGGCGGTGGTGATATGATTTCGCGGGTGACATTGGAAGGTAGCACTTGGAATGAACTGCCCTATAAATTTGAAGCGGGAACACCCGCCATTGCCGAAGTAATTGGTCTTGGTGCGGCAGTGGATTATTTGAGTGCATTAAGCATGGAGAAAATCCACGCGCATGAACAAGCTATAACCCGTTATGCTCTGGAACGCTTGGCAGAAGTACCCAATGTCACAGTGTATGGTCAATCATCTGAACGCGGTGCAGTCGCAGCATTCACAGTCAAAAATATTCACGCGCATGATGTGGCACAATTGCTGGATGCTGAAGGGGTGGCGGTGCGAGCCGGGCATCATTGCGCTATGCCACTGCATGATTTTCTGGCAATTCCAGCGACAGCGCGTGCCAGTTTTTATCTATATAATACGCCGCAAGAAGTGGATATTTTTATTGCGGCGCTGTATAAAGCACAAAAAACATTCGCGCTATAAGAAGTTTTGGGCGCAAAAGGAATTTTGATTATGGATATGTACCGCGAAATCATTCTTGACCATGCTCAAAATATGCGGAATAAAGGGTTGCTGCATCCGAATGATTTTGACCATGAAGAACATAATCCGTTATGTGGCGATAAATTGCATTTAACGCTCCAAATTGATGAACACGGCATTATTCGGGCGGTGGGGTGGGATGGGCAAGGTTGCGCTATCAGCCAAGCATCCGCCTCTATGCTCGGTGAAAAATTGATTGGAATGCCGCTGGCAGATGCTAAACAATTGGACAAGCAGCTTATTCTGGATATGATTGGCATTCCGCTGACCATCAACCGCGTAAAATGCGCTTTGTTATCGCTCAAAACGCTGGTGGTGGGGTCAGTCGGCTTAGAAACGTGGGAACTCATCGAAGACAACGAGGATGAATAAATATGGCAGATTTCATTACTGTGTGTCCAGCATCCGAAATTACTGCTGGACAGCGGATAGTATTCAATATTAAAGACCGTTGGATTGCGATTTTTAACGTCAGTGATAAATATTATGCGATTGAAGATGTGTGTACGCACGATGGCAATACGCTGACCGAAGATGAAAAAGGCAACGAAGTTCCGCTAGAAGGCTTCACAATTGCTTGCCCCCGGCATGGCGCACAATTTGATATTCGTGATGGCAAGGTGTTAAGAGCGCCCGCCTTAGTGGATGTGCCTTGGTTTGCAGTGCGCGTGATAGATGGCAATATCGAAGTGGCGGTTTAGCGTTCTCTTAAACATCATTGTTGCGGTGCTATGCTATAATCCCGGCGATTTTGATATTATTCAGTACCATAACCGACGCCGGGAGTGATATTCTATGCTGCAACAGAGTCTCCAAAACATGTATCAGGGACGTACCCTTGTTTTCGGGCATCGGGGCGCGATGGCGTATGCCCCGATGAATACCATCCCTGCGTTTGAATTGGCATTTGAACAGGGCGCACATGGCATTGAATTGGATGTGCATCGTTCCAAAGATGGCTATCCGGTGATTGTGCATGATTTTACCGTAGATGCGACTTCGGATGGCAGCGGCACAGTGACCGAGATGACGCTGGCGCAGCTAAAGGAATTGGATGCTGGCAGTTGGTTTGATGAAAAATTTCGGGGAACACGCATCGCAACCTTAGACGAAGTGTTTGAGGCAGTCGGGCAAAAATTATTTGTAAATGTTGAAATCAAGTCCATGACAGCAGAGACGGATGGGGTTGAACAAGTGGTTGCGGATTGTATTGTTCGCCATATGATGCAAACTCGTGTGATTGTATCCTCTTTTAATCCTTATACGCTTAAACATTTTCGGAAAATTGCGCCGGATGTACCCATCGGTTATTTGCTAGAACCGGAACTTCAGAAAACCCAGATTTTGATGACTAAAATTGACCATGAAGCGCGGCATCCGTATCACAATATGATTGATGAAAAATATATGGCGTGGGCGCAGGATGAGGGCTATTTCGTCAATACTTGGACAGTGAATGACCCAGAACGGGCGAAGGCACTGCACGCATTGGGCGTGCATGGCATCATTACCAACAACCCTGATACCATTTTGGAAGCCTTGCAGAATGCTTAAGCTGTGGTGGCGGTTGGTGCGGTTTGGTTTTCGCCTGCTCTACAACGAAATGGCGTTTACATACGATTGGGTCAGTAAAATTGTCTCATTAGGGGCATGGCGCTCATGGCAGCGGGCGGCATTAAAATCGCTGCCATCGCCCGAAACAGGCAGCATTTTAGAATTGGCACATGGCACAGGCGATTTGCACGAAGATTTGTATGCTGCTGGTTATGTTCCCATTGGGTACGATTTATCGCCGTATATGGGGCGCATTGCCCGGCGCAAGCTGCACAAAAAAGGGATTAAACCCTATTTGATACGCGGTGATGCCCGCCAACTACCGTTTGCTGATGGCGCATTTGTGGCGATTGTCAGTACTTTTCCAACCAATTTTATTTTTATGCCAGAAACCTTGCGCGAGATTCAGCGTGTGCTGCGCCCCGATGGCAAGCTGATTATCGTCATCAATGGGGTTTTAATGAGCGAAGGCATCCTTAAAACTTTTCTGGAATGGTTGTATCGCATCACTGGGCAGCGCAATAACAGCGATTTTGACATCATGAGTCTTTTTGCTGAACATGGTTTTGCATTAGAAAGACGCCAAGAAGATTGCGGCGGCAGCATTGCCGAAGTGTGGATAGCCACAAAAAATGCCGACTTGCAATAAAAATACTCTGGACTTTTGCCAGCGATTTGATTATACTTTGACACTATATGGTGGTTGTAGCTCAATGGCAGAGTGACGGATTGTGGTTCCGTTGGTTGCGGGTTCAAATCCCGTCAGCCACCCAAAAAAAGCGCCGATAAAACAGGCGCTTTTTTGATTCTAGGATTTTTTCGGACGGCGCAGTGCCAATAAATTGCGCCGCTGTCTTAGGCGTAACCCACTACGCCCATAGTCTGGCGGTTCAATATCCCCGCCAGTAGACATGCCTGCCATAAATTGCTGACGCGCTTCTGGCGTATCGGTGGTTTCTTTTGGAATTTCGACACGCGGCATATGCAATTGCGTGGGTGCCGAAAGCTGCGTATCACGGATTTCATCCACTGTCAGATTCACGGCACGCATTTGTTGGGTCTCGCTTGGTTTTTGCAGCCCAAAAATTTCAAATACGCTGATTTTGCCCGTATCCGCCTTGTCTAGGTCAATCACTGGATTAACGCTTGTCGTGGTGCGTGACTCTGAAACAAGCGGTGGTGTTTCCGGCAGCAAGCGTGGCTCAGTTTTGGCAGCCGGTATGTCCGGCAGCAATGGTGAAATGGGTGCTTCGGGTCTTGCCAGCGGTGACTGTGGTACGAATGGTGATGCTGTTGGCGGCTCTGGCGTGACGACAGGCGGCGCAAATGATGGCGATGGTGGCGAGGGCGCAGGGGTAAACGATACATCGCTGAAACGCGATGGCAGCGTTGCCGCTGGCATATCGCTGATAATAGTGGGTGGTTCGCGCCGCACGGGTTTGAGCAATTCTTCCAGCGTAGGAGTAGGCGATGGTTCGCGCACAGTTGGCGCTGGCGGCGTTACAATAGGATTCGGGCGCGTATCATCTTCTTTGGGCAATGGTTCTTCGATGATAGGGCGGCGGGGCGAAGTCGGTGGACGCAAAACCGATGCCGTGCGTTCTCGTTGGCGATTTTCTTCATAGCGGGATGGATGGCGGGGTTGATACTGCGCTCGCTGCTCAACACTGGGACCATCACGCATCAGTGATTTGACTTTTTCAATATCCACTTCTTCGGAGGCTTCGCGGGTCACGCGATACAATTGGCGCAGACTTTCAATCATCTGATTTTCAATCGTGCGTTTTAGCCCCATTGAATTTCGCAGACCGCCTAAAACACCGCCCATGTCATAACTGAAAGTCCACTGGACGACAGTGCCTTCGGCGATTTCTTGCAAACGCAAGCGCCCTTTGTTATCAGTGTAGCTGACACCATCCACAAGGCGATATTCATAACCTAAACCTTCGTACCATGTGGTGACTTCTAGCACATAGGCTTTATCGCCCGCACCCGAACACCGGATGCGCGTACCTGCCCCACGTCGCCCGGTCGTTAGGAAAACAACTTTTTTGCAATCGGTTTGCCAACGCGAAATCGCGTCCAGATTGCTCAATAATTTCCAGACAGCCGCCGGAGGAATAGGGATTGAAATGGCATGGTCAATAATGGTGGTCATAAAAATATCGAACTCGTTAAAAAACCGTCCATATGTTACACTACGCATTGTAACTGTACGTGCAGTGATTGGCAACCATGATACCAGGACCAACTTTTACCTTTGCTTTTATTGTGGCAACCCTCTTGGGCGCAGGCTTTCACTTGATTGTTGGGGGGGATGCTCGCCGTTTGACCCTGTTCTTGTTAAGTGGTTGGCTTGGTTTTGCGCTGGGGCAAATGGTTGGCAATTCGATGGATATTCGGCTTTGGCTGATAGGCGAATTGCGTATGTTGCCCGGCATTGTTGGGGCGATTTTGACATTGATATTGGCAAATCTATTTACTGGTGATAGAACTCGCCGCCGTTCTCCGCGCTGATGATAGGATTTTTCATGACGCAACCCGGCACTCCTTCTCCCGAAACGCTTTCCGTGCCGCAGCGAATACGCCGCTGGTTGACAAGCGGTTGGACATTCAACAAATTTGTGGCATTGGGAACCATTATTTTTGTTGTCATTCTGCTCATCCCATTTTTTATTGCGTTATTTTTCGCCATTACAGGCGACCCCATTGAATCCGCCGCCCGAATGAGTTATTGGCGCGATTTGATTACGATTGTCCTCTCGATTCAACTCATTTTGATTGTCGTGGCATTGGCGATTGTGATTGTGCAGGTGGCGCGTTTTGTGAATTTGCTGCGGAGCGAAGTGAAGCCCATTGCCGAAGATGCCCAACAAACACTGCGAACTGCCCGTGCTACCACCGAATTTGTGAGCAAAAATACAGTTGCGCCGATTATCCAGACAAAAAGTTTTTTTGCAGGTTTATTCGCTTTTTTGCGCGAAATTATTTTGTTGGGGCGCATTTTAAAGCGGCAAAATAAATCAGAGGAGACTCCGCCGGATGCAACATCCTCATCCTAATGCAACATCAAAAAATGTACAGCAGCGGCTAGATGAAAATAGCGTGTTATGGGGTTTTTTATCAGGAATGGTGATAGGTACATTCCTATGGTTGTGGCGTGTGCCACGCAGTGGCGCAACCACCCGCGCCCAAATCAATGATGCCGGGCAGCAGCTACGTGAAAAAATTGTGCCAGCCGATACCATCGCAGAGAGTTTATCGGAAGGCAAAGCTATTGCCCAACGCCATAGGGAGCAGCAGGAACGCCATAAACCTTAGCTGAAAATCGGCAACCAAACTTCTTTTAGTATCGCCAAAAATGCCCTTAAAGTTCTAATTCTTTTAGCGCCACGCCAATAGCACTTAACACATCGCCAGCCATGACGCTGCGGCTACTTTGCTTCTGTGTGGCAATTTCGCCCGCTAAACCGTGAATATAACCACCAACTAGCGCCGCTTCTAATGGTGTCATCCCTTGCGCCAGCAAACCCACTATCAGTCCCGCTAAAACATCGCCTGTTCCAGCGGTTGCCAAGGCATCATTTTTGAAGGGCAGCACCGCCCGATGCCCTTGTGTCGAAGCGATAATGGTATGAGCGCCTTTTAGCACCAAATGAACATTCCATGCTGCTGCTTTTTCTGCCGCCAATGCCCAGCGATTTGCCTGTACTTTGGCTGTGGATAAGCCCGTTAAACGTGCCATCTCGCCCGGATGCGGGGTGATGATGGTATTTTCTGGTAATTCTTCCCACCAATGGTCAATTTCTGACAAAATATTCAACGCATCAGCATCTAATACCAGCGGGGTTTTGCCGATTTGTTGTAACAATGCCAGAAAAAATTCACGGGTTTTTTCATCACGTCCCATGCCGGGACCTACTAGCAAAGCATCATAAAGTGACAAATTTGCCAAAATCAGCGGCAAAGCATCATTTGTTATCACGACTGATTCTGGCAGCATCAGCCAAGTCGTTTCCAGCATTTGTGGGGCTAAAACGCTGGCTATGGGGCGTGGTGCCGCTACAGCGACCAACCCTGCGCCGCTGCGATATGCTGTTTGTGCAGATAGCCCCGGCGCACCCACATAATTTGCCGAACCGCCAATAATCAGGGCTTTGCCAAAAGTACCTTTGTTCGCATCTAAGTTGCGTTTGGGCAGCGAATTATATATCCAATCGCTGTCTACAATGGAATCAAGGTCAATTGCAAATTCTTTAAAATCGCTAGGAATACCAGCATCAGCTATCGTTAGCTGACCGACCATTGCTGCTCCGGGAAATAAAAATTGCCCCGGTTTTGCCGCAATAAACGTGATGGTCTCATCAGCGGGAATCACGTTTTTATCCACTGCACCAGTATCACAATCTAGCCCACTAGGACAATCTATTGCTAGCACATAAAGGCGCGTTGGGCGTGGTATTTGTCCGGTTTTTCCCGGATTCAGCATGATATTTTTGGGGCGGGCATTGTGGCGCTCGTTGATGATTTGATTCACTGCCCGCAGCACTTTTGCCACCTCATCGCGCAGTGGCAGTCGGACACCAATGCCAAACAGGGCATCTATCAAAATATCGGAACTAGCGACCATATTTTTGAGCAGGCGTTTATCATAATCATTTTCGGCAGTGGCGATAAACAATTGAGCTTGTTGTGCTACTTGGGTATAGGGGTCATCAGCCGGGCGGTCTTTTAATAAATAAAAGCGCACATCAGCGCGGGGATTGGCTTGGGCAATGAGTAATCCTGCCACTAAACCGTCCCCACCATTGTTGCCGGGTCCGACTAAAACAATCACTCGTGGGTCAGGAATATTTTTCAGAATAGCTAAAGCGCGGTCAGCAGCAGCTTTACCCGCATTTTGCATGAGTTGATCATACGTTATACCGGAAGCATCCGCCGCTGCTTCGATTGCCCGCATTCGTTCTGGAGTCACAATTTTGAACACTGTTTCATCTCCCACTTGGATAATTAGGGAAATTGAACCCTAAATTGATGGACTTGGCAAAGGGGAAAATAAAAACGGACATATCGGTTATTTCGATATGCCCGTAGAAAAGACCGAAGGGGATACTACAATTTAATAATCGCGGTCTACAACTAAGCGGGCAATTTGAACAAGTTCATTTTTTGCCTCGTTTTCTGGCAGGACATCTAACATCGCAATTGCCATGTCAACTAATGCCGCGGCTTGGTCACGCGCTTCTTGTAGACGATTGCCTTTGAGAATTTTGCGCTTGATACTTTCTATGGGATCATCGGGCGCAGCCCCATTTTTATCGTCCTTGACTGCCCCAAAACCGCGTCCTTGCTGCAAATCAATGCCGGCTGTTTTGCCCAATTTGCTTTCGTCGCCTGTGATATCCAAAATATCGTCTATGATTTGGAAAGCCAACCCCACATTGTAGCTGTATTGGCTGAGAGCCTCTGCTTGTTCCTCGGTGGCATGTGCCAAACGTGCGCCAATCTCACCTGCTGCTTGGAATAAGGCAGCGGTTTTGAGAGCGATGATACGGGCATACACTTCGCGGGTGAAAATGTTGTTTTTAACCGCATCCGCTTGGAGTGTTTCACCTTCGACAAGGGCAGTGGCAGCACGCGCCAGCAGTTTATTGAGGTCACGATAAGGCGCCATGAGTTGATAGACCGCCGTGAAGAGAAAGTCCCCCGTGAGCAAGGCAAAAGTCCGTCCCCAAATGGCATTCACTGATGGACGACCCCGCCGCAACACCCCATGATCATTGATGTCATCATGCACAACGCTGGCAGTATGCATCAACTCGACGGCAGCAGCAGGTGCCGCCGCATAGGTCATATCCGTACCCCCTAATGCCAAATAGGTTAGCATCAAAATACGAGGGCGTATGCGTTTACCACCGGCACCTAAAATGTGCCGACTTGCATCTCGCAGAACTTGTACTTCGCTATTGACTGCTTCATGCATGGCACTTTCAACGGCTTGCATCGCAACTTGAATCTGTTCTTGAATTGGACTGCTGGCAATCGCTGTAGGGGTAGGATAGGTTATCATAACGGGTTCTCTTTGACTCCCGGTGGTTTGTAACTTTCAGAACTTGTTAAATCTATTGTATCTCAAAACCAAGATGAGTCAACGAAATAAACAGCGAATTGAGGGGATATTAATGATTGGGAGAAATTTCACAAATAAATCAAGTTGAATTGTACCATATAAATCAGTTTAGTGAAGAGATACTTAAAATAGCCTATTATCAGAGCGACTCTTGGGCAACGGTTCTTTTTGCTTGTTTATCAACCATGCTTCGTGAATCTGTTCATTAAATTGGTATAGCTGGCGAGATGGCTTGCTGCAACTGGCGCTATTATTTTGTTTGCAGCGCAAAATCGCTAGTGATGCGTTTCGATAGTGGCGATGGGCAGATAAAAATAAAATGTACTGCCTTCATCCAATTTGCTCTGAACTTCGATTTTTGTACCATGATGTTCTAAGATGAGTTTGACCAATGCCAACCCCACCCCTAGACCGCCATAAGGTCGCGTTGA
>JALHOR010000128.1 GCA_022842885.1 Anaerolineae bacterium | reverse complement strand
GCTCTTCCGATCTTGCTGGTTGACCCGGCACGCTTTGGCGGCTTGATGCTGCGGAAAGGCGCTATTGCATGGAGCGAAGCCGAACCCGGTAATAACGAAGATTTTTTTATTACGCGCACTTTTTCGCCGATTCTAGCCAATTTGCCGCGCATTGGGTTTCCGCAGGTGGCATTGTTCGCGCTGATAGGCGTGACACTGCTGTTTTATACCGATAGGCGTTTGGCAATCTTTTTCCTGCTGCTGCTGGCATATTTGACCGCCAGCATCATGCTAAGTTTTGCCCTCAGTCGGCTGCGTTATCCAACGATGATTCCGTTGTTTATCCTAGCGGCGTATGGCATCGCTCAGTTGGTAGAACATTTTCAACAAAAAGCATGGCAAACGACAACGTTTATGCGTATTTTACGGCGGTATGCGCTGCCGGCGGTGTTGATTATGCTGATGTTGTGGTTCCCGATGTGGGCGCTAACAGGTAGTCCGCCACCCGTGCCGCCTAAGCGTCAATACAACGCGCTGCCCAATGATGCCTTGCCGTTAAATGTGGTGTTTGATGATACGGTGATGCTGGTGGGTTGGCGCTATGAACCGTTTACGCACTGGTGGGATGCCGCTGAAAACGGTTGGATTGTGCCGGAAAAGGCATACACGATTGAATTATTCTGGCAAGTGACGCGGCAAACGGAAGCCGATTATCACTTTTATCTGGCGTGCATTGATGTGGATGTGCGCGTATGTGGCGTAGACAGCGCCATCGGGTCAGTCTCGCACCCGCCGAAAAACACGCACCAATGGCAACTAGGCGAGATGTATGGCGAAATCGTCAGTGTGAAAGTGCCACCCGAAATCCCATTAGCAAAAAGTGTGGATATGCGCGTGGGGGTCTATCGCAAAGAAGGCAGCGATGAGGCAACAACCATCGTGAATGTGCCGATTACCAACCCGTCCGATTTAAGCAGTGTCACGTTACAAACATTGGCGGCATATCAACCGGAAAATATGCCAGCACCGCCAGAAAATTTGCCCGCAACAAAACTTGTTTTTGGTAATGACACAACCGGAACAATCGCTTTACGCGGCTTATCTTTTCCCACAGAAACAACCGTAGGCGAAATGATTACGCTGCAATTCTGGTGGGAAGCGCAAACCGAGATTCAGCGCGATGCCAATCTATTTTTGCATGTGATGGATGCCAACAATCAATTAGTCGCTCAGGGTGATTCGACGGTAAAACCGGGCTTATTTACCTCGAATTGGTTGCCCGATTATCCAGTTATCACTGAAATTCCGCTGCAAATGCCGGATGTTCCCGGTACTTATACGCTGTATATCGGCTTGATTGATGCTTTCACTGCCGAGCGATGGTCAGTAGATGCACCGGATTTTCGCCCATTATTAGGCGAAATCGTCGTGCGGTAGTGCGGGCAGCCTGAAAATTCGTTATAATGTTTTTAATGTTGGTATCCTGCCGAATTTGAACATGCCGTTTGCGTGTTCATCTTCCATTCGACTAGAACTTATCTGTTATTCATTTCGGATGGTTAGGCTACGGTTAGGGAATAGATAAAGATAGGATTGTTATGTTAACTTCAAAGCTCCACATCCTATATATCGAAGATAACTTATTAGAGTTGCAACTTATTAGCCGCCACATGAAATATATGGGCTACCTAATGCTGTCAGCGACGAATGCCCAAGATGGGATTAGGCTGGCACAAACCCAAGCGCCCCGCTTAATTTTAATGGATATTCATTTGCCAGATATGAATGGCATTGAAGCCACGCAATTGTTAAAAGCATCGCCGGAACTCAAACATATTCCTGTGGTCATTTTGACTTCAGATATGACGGACGCGGTGTATCAAGCCAGCCGCGATGCCGGGTGTGATGCTTTCTTGGAAAAACCCATCAACAAAGTCAGCTTGTTACGTACCATCAATCAATTCGTATACGCTGTGCCACAAGTTTAAACTTGCGGCTTCTGCACGGTAGCCGCGTAAAAATAGCCGTGAAATAAATCCCGAAATTGATAATTGTCGCCATTCGCCTGCATCCATTCCCATGGGCGGCGCGTGCTATCGGCGATAATCATCACATCCATCAAATCAGTGATGAACCGCAGCGGCAGTGTGTACCAGCGCGTGCTTTCTTTCAAATCGCCCACCGCAAAAATGCCACCCGGTTTCAGCACCTCCCAAGCGCGGTCTACGGCTTTTTCATAGCGCGGAATGACTGCCAACCCCAATGTACATAACACCGCGTCAAACGGCTCATCAAAGGTCATTTCGGCGGCGTCTGCCTGTACCAATTCGATATTTGTCCAGCCTTTACCGAGTACAAATTGCGTATGGGCGCTATCGAGCATATCTTGGCTGTAATCAGTCGCGACCAGTTTGCCGGTTGTGCCGATGCGTTCCATGATATACGGGAAGTTGGCACCTGCGCCGCACGCAAAATCCAGCACGCGCATTCCGGGTTTTAAATCCAGCATGTCCATGACGGTTTCGCGCATGGTGATGCGGGGGAATTGCCCCAAATATAAATAATCCGTCAAGTTATAAAAGCTGGCACGTTTGCGATAGTATTCATCAAGGCGCGTTTGTGTGAGTCCGGTATGGCGACGCTGGCGCAGCACCGCCCCCAGTGCTAACCCCGCCACCAAGCCGAACCAAAATTGGCGTTTGAACATGAAGTAAAATGCCTTTCAGCGATACAAAAAATCATCGTGCAAGAATAAAAACGGGGCTATCATACTGGATTTGGAGGGGATTGGCAGCAGTCTTTATGTTATCGCACAAATTCGATTCGACTAATCATTTCTTCTGCTGTATAAACAGCATGAACTAATTCCAAGGCGCATGTTCAAAATGAGTGATTTTCTGTAGAGACACGGCATGCCGTGTCCCTGCAAATTGGTATTTTTCACCCAATCTGGACATGAGCGAATCTTTTTATAGTCTTTTAGAAAGAGAGAGTGAAACAAACTGAAGGTTCGTCTCGCTCCGTAGATACTTTGCTAACATGATTTACGCATGGCTAAGATCAAGACCACGCAGCAGTTGAGCATTGATGGATACCACTACTGTGCTGACCGCCATAAACACCGCCCCAATGGCGGGGTCAAGTGTAATCCCAATCGGTGCGAGGATGCCCATTGCCAGTGGAATGGCGACAACATTATACCCCGTTGCCCAAACAAGATTTTGAACCATTTTGCGATAAGTTGCCCGGCTCAGTCGGATGATTTTCACGATGTCCAGCGGGTTTGAGCGCACCAGAATAATCCCGGCACTCTCAATAGCGACATCGGTGCCGGCGCCGATGGCAATACCAACATCGGCTGTCACCAGCGCCGGAGCATCATTCACCCCATCACCGACCATCGCCACTTTATTACCCCCCTGCTGCAATTCGCGCACCTTGTCCGCTTTATGTTCCGGGAGTACCTGAGCAAAGTAGGTATCAATGTCTAATTCCTGCGCTACTGCCTGCGCCACCGCTTCGCTATCACCGGTCAGCATGGCTACTTTCAGCCCTAAATCATGCAACTGTTGGATGGCTTGGCGACTCTCCTCGCGGATAACATCGGCTATGGCAAACTGCGCTACAATTTCCGTCTGATTTGCCAGATAGATGATAGCCTGACCGGAATTCTCGGCTTTTTGTTTAGCCACTTCCAGCGCAGCAGGTACAGTTAGCCCCCGTTGTTCAATTAGGCGCGGACCACCGATGTAATACATGATGCCGTTTACACTGGCTTGTACACCACGCCCAGCCAAACTCTCGAAATTGTTTACGGCGGCAGGCGTGACTTTCTGTGCTTGCCCATACTTACGAATGGCTTCAGCAACGATATGTTCGCTATCGCCCTCAAGCCCGGCGGCAATCCCCAAGGCTTCTTCCTGACTCAAACCATTTACGGCAAAGTCTACAACCCCCTGTTCACCTTTGGTCAATGTTCCAGTCTTATCGAAGATGATATAGGTCAGGTCTTTAGCCGTTTCTAACGCCATGCGTTTTCGCACTAACAAGCCGTTGCGTGCCGACAGTGTGGTCGAAATTGCTACCACGAGTGGCACAGCCAATCCCAGTGCGTGCGGGCAAGCAATAACCAACACCGTCACCGTGTTTCGCACAGCGTCGGCGAGACTCCCGGTGAAGACCAACCACCCTATCATCGTCAAGATGCCAGCACCGATAGCGATAATGGTCAAATAGAAGGCGGCACGCTGCGCCAATGTTTGGGCGTGGGACTGGCTCTTTTGGGCATCCTCAACGAGGCGCATGATACCCGCTAACGCAGTATCAGCACCAACCTGTTGAATTTCGACACGCAGCGAACCAGATGTATTCACTGTCCCGCCGATGACCGTATCACCAAGTCGTTTGTGAACCGGCATACTTTCGCCGGTAATCATGGACTCGTTTATGTTGCTTTCACCGTCTACCACGAGACCATCTGACGGCACACTTGCGCCGGGACGAATAAGAACACGATCGCCTGCCCGCAACTGGTTCGCTGGCACCGTTTCAGTTTCGCCGGATGGCAAAAGGCGTTCAGCGGTATCCGGCAAGAGTTTTGCCAGTTCTCGCAACGCCCCTTGTGCCTGTCCCACGCTGCGAAGCTCAATCCAGTGACCAAGCAGCATGACGGTAATCAGGGTGGCGAGTTCCCAGAAAAAGTCCATCATCACGCCGGGTTGCATCATCGCAACCGTTGGTGGAAAGAAGAAAAGCCCTAAGCTGTAAAGATAGGCGGTGGTAATTGCCAATGAAATCAGGGTCATCATCCCCGGTTGACGTAAAACAAGTTCCTGCCGTGCCATGCTCAGGAAAGGCAACCCGCCGTAGAAAAAGATAACGCTGCCCAAAACAGGGGCGATGAATGTGCTGCCCGGAAAGGTCGGCATAGAGAAGCTCAACCAATTCTGAATCATGGGGGAATACAACAGAACAACCATTGAGAGCGGCAGCGAAACAAAGAAGCGGTTTCGCATCATCATCGTGTGACCTTCATGCATTACCCCATGTCCAGCATGAGACTCATGCCCGTTGTGATCCATTTTTTCAGTAGTGTCATTCGTATGATTGGCATGAACTTGATGTGCGTTATGTTTTTCTGCTGTGGGCAGGTCCGGCTGAGTGTGTTGATTGTGATTGTGGGGATGGGCGTTGTTTTCAGCGCCATCTTGGTGAGTTTTCGGGGGTGCATCTGGTTTTAGAGGAGCAGTGTTCATTTCTGGCTTTCTATTTTTATGAGAGTCTATTTTGTATCTTGGATGATAGTCCTCTTAGATTAAGAGTGAGGGGTATCGTTTAGTGTGATGGCAATAAGCCGGCGATGAGGTATTGCTACGAGATGTTTTCCGAAGTCCTATAGAATCTTGTGTGACTGATTAGGCTTTTTGTCTGATTTATAGACTATCAAAATCAATCACTGCGCCAGTTTTCAGCAGAAAATCCACGCTCCTGTCCATTGGAAGACATCACAAAAAAGATTTTGGATGTCATTCGGTTATTTTTCTGAAAAATTCATCCATCACTCCGATATTCAGTTCTTAAGTAACCTTCGGTAAATAAGTAAAAAAAGGGAATAATCAAAACATGCCAAAACACAACGATTATACCCGAACTGAACAAGAATTGACAGAAATTCGCAAGCGATGACCAGACCTAATACCAATATCGTGAAGCGTGCCCATATGCTTTACAATTTACATCAAAGCTACACGCCCTGGTCTGTACCAGTAAAATAGAGTAAGACTTGCTCCCCAATGATAAAATAAAAAGTGAAATCCAGGAGACAGTCAAAATGGGTCGTGCTAGTCGCTTTACAGACGAATACAAACGAGAAGCTGTGCGCCAAGCCTTGGGTTTAGGGTTTAGTGTATGGACATTGCCAAGTTTACAAGCCTTTATGGAATGTGAAACAGGCGTGAAGTTAAGTCAAAACCGTCTGTCAGAAGTGTAGCAAACCATGGGGTATGTCTACCGGCCGTTCCAAGCAAGATTTAGGCACTCGCCACGACTCTGAACTGCGCGAGCAGGTTCAAGCGGCGCGGGATGTAATCTGCCACAAAATTGGTGCGTGCCTGTGTAAGCGGCATTTCTTGCGCCGCAACGCTGCCAACTAAAATGAACAATGCCAGCAGCAGCCAGCAGTAAGTGGCTTTAGGCGTGCCGTATACCCCTACAAGATTCTTCTTCGTGATTTCGTATTTCATTATTATATTTTTGCGTCCTTTGCGTTTTGGCGGTTCAATAAGCTCTTTTTAGCGCCGCTATGTAAAATTTTTGTTATCCTGCATGCGATAAAGCGTCTTGCCCGTTGCGCGTCTTGGCACACATGCTTATGATTATGTGCCGATTTTACCGGATGTGGCTCTATAGGAGGCATACAACGATGCGTCTCAATCGGAATACACTGATTATTTTATTGATTAGTTTAGTCGTTATTGGGGTGGCGAGTGTTTTACTGAATAATCCCCCAGCCAATACGGGCAATGCCACCCCAACGGCAGAAGGCTTTGTCGGGCGGATGTTCCCCGATTTGGCATTGGAAAGTGTCAATGGTCTGCGCGTGCGGGACGAAGCAACCTCTACGGAAACTGCTTATGCCCAAGATGCCGAAGGAACGTGGAACATTGCCTTCACGACGTTGACGACCGCCAGCCTCACCACCAATCTAACGCAAACCACGATGGATGAACGGGTTGCCAATATTATCGCGCTAGAAGCGCCAGAAAGTTTTATCACCGATGATTTAGTGCCGTTTGGTTTGGATGCACCCGCGTTCACAGTGACGATGACCACTCGTGATAACCAAACTTTCACGCTCAAAATTGGCAAGAAAAATCCCCAGAACAATCGTTATTATGCGCTGCTAGGTGAAGATACCAGCAAAGTGTATTTACTAACGGGTGTGGGCAAAATTGACCCCGTGACCCAATTGGCAGCGACCCCGCCGATTGTTGTGCCACCCACACCGACTCCCGTTCCCGTGCTGAACACCCAAGGACCCGTCTTTAACACTTTTGATGCCGCAGCGATGACACGGTTTGAAGTGCGGAACAATACCACTGATGAGTTTATCATCATTGCCAAAGATGATGCCGGCAATTGGCGCGTGGAAGATGGCACCAATAAAGAAGACCGCTTGCTAGATGCTTCGGTTGTGACCAACTTTTTGACAGCGTTTGGGTTTACGCCTGCCGTAGATGGCATTGAAGGTGCCGATTTGGAACGCTTGGGTTTAAGCGAACCTGCCTATAGTTTGGTGGCGACCAACGCCAATAACCAAACCTACAGCATCCAAGTGGGTGCAGAAGATGCCACTGGTACGCGCTATTATGCGCTGGTGGATGCTTATGAAACCGTCGCGGTGATTGAAAAAACGGGTATTGATGTGGTGCTGCTGCTCGTCAGCGAACCGCCTTATCAGCCAGAAGCAACACCCGAAGCGACAGCAGAGGCTGAAGCGACTGGTGAAGCCACTGCCGAAGCGACTTCCGACGGTAGTTGATTCAATTTTTTGGGTTTAGCAAATTCCGAAATAGGGCATAGTGATGAAATTCAATAAATAATTGGGTCATATGTAGGGGCGACCCGATGTGGTCGCCCGTAGAGTGGGCGGGGACATAGCCCCGCCCCTACAATCTACCGAATTTCATTTTTAATTTGCATTATCATGCCCCTAGATGACACCATTTTCGTAGGAATTTGGCGTACCGAACCTAAAATACATGACCGATTTAACTTTTCAATCTACTGTAGGAAACAAAAAGGGCGCAGTGTTTCGCGCCCTTCATTTTGTTATTGTTTTGGTATCGCTGGCAATTACGCCCGTGCCAATTTAACCGTTTTGCCCTTCAAACGGCTGCCGTGCTTCATGCGCGTCAGCACTTTGTCCACATGCACATCTTTGACATCCACGAAGGTTTTATCGGGGAAAATATCAATCGCGCCGATAGCTTTGCCGGGTATGCCTGCATGGGTCGCAATGCTGCCCACAATATCACCGGGACGAATGCCATCCTGCCGCCCAATATCCATCACCAAACGCACCATTCCCGCTTCGGGTGATTGAGCAGTTGCCGGGGCATCGCGGCGCGGACGACCATTGCCATTCGGACGTTCTGCCCCACTTGGGCGACCATCGCGCCCAAAGCGTCCGGTTTTGCCATTCATAGCACGTTTGCGGAAATCTTCGGTTTCATCGCGCAGGATGATGGTTTTTACATGGTCAATCGGACGATTAATTTCGCCGGCACGGGCAATCTGAATGGCAGCGGCAGCTACTTCGTTCATGTCGTAGCCCCCTGCCAGCAAATCCGACACCATCTCCATACCTAGTTCCATATCACCTTTTTCAAGCTGTAGCTCAAGCTGGTGCATGAACATTGTGCTGCGGTGCTTGCGAATATCATCTAATTTGGGCAGTTGCATTTCTTCAATGCGGTGCTGCGTAAAATTCTCAATGCCCTTCAAGCGGCGGCGTTCTGCGGGTGTCACCAGCGTAATGGCGATGCCACTGCGCCCGGCACGTCCGGTACGCCCAATGCGATGCACATAATCTTCTTGATCCAACGGAATCTCGAAGTTGAAAACGTGCGATACATCGGGAATATCCACACCCCGCGCGACCACATCTGTCGCCACCAAAAGTTTGACATCGCCATTACGAAAACGGCGCAGGACTGCCTCACGCGCATCCTGCATCAAATCGCCGCTGATATATTCGACCGAGAAGCCCCGCTGCATAAGAGCATCCGTCAAATCTTGGGCACCTGCGCGGGTCTTGGCAAAAATTAAGGCACTCTGAATTTCTTCAACTTCGAGCAAGCGCGATAACGCCGGAATGCGCGATTCAGCATGTACCAAGACATAACGTTGGCTGATTTGCTTGACCGTCATTTCCGATTCTGGCACGGTGACGAACAGCGGGTCATGCATGTATTTACCTGCCAAGCGCCGGATAGTCTCTGGCAAGGTGGCAGAAAAAAGTGCTGTTTGGCGGTCATCAGGGGTGGCTTTCAAGATGGATTCAACATCATCAATGAAGCCCATCTTGAGCATTTCATCGGCTTCATCCAATACCAAGAAGCGCACGGTACTCAGGTCAAGCATTCGTTTTTCTAGCAAGTCCAACATACGCCCCGGCGTGCCAACAATGACATCCACGCCGCTTTCCAGCCGTTTTTGCTGGCGCACATACGATTGTCCGCCGTAAATCGGCACAACGCGCACACCCAGATGCTTGCCATACTTATGAACGGCATCGGCAACTTGCAGCGCCAATTCACGAGTGGGGGCTAAGATAAGCGCCTGCGCGGTACGATTGGGGGTCATGTTGTTCAAAATGGGCAGCGCGAAAGCCGCAGTTTTACCTGTGCCGGTCTGGGCTTGCCCCAGCACATCGCGCCCACTTAGCAAAACCGGAATCGCATTTTGCTGGATAGGGGATGGTTCGGTGTAACCGCTGTCGGTGATTGCTTGGAGCAGTTCTGCCCGCAGTCCAAAAGATTCAAACGTGGTAGACATAGATGATTTATCCTGTGATTGTGTCTAATGGTCTGGCATGAATGCCCCAACACCCCATACCTCCCATGACAAGGAACAGGGTGTGCGATAAATTGACCAGACCGGATACGAAACGTGATACCGGATGAGCCGCAAATCAGCGGCGTATCTCCTGCATCACCCGTGTTCGTTCCAGAGAGACCGGGCGCTCACGCCCACAATCACAAGTGACACAGAAAAAGCCTGTCTTAAAACAGGCGACATGGTTCAACGCGGTGTTACAACCGCGTCATTATAGCAGGTGCTTCATTTGTGAACAGGGTGGGGATTGTAAAAAAAGTCTAAACGCTTTCCAGTGCGTCTGCTACAATCGGCATGTCAACAGCGTGTGATGGACTCCACTACCGATGAATGATTTACATTCGATTTTGTTTAACATGCAAATTCTATATTCTGTTGGGTTAGGCGTTTATGCTGCTTATCTCGCCGCACAGAACAAAGGCTTATCCGGCAATTATTGGGGGGCGGTGGGCGTTTATGCTGTCTTAGCTGCCACCATTCTGATTATTGGCATTCTCATGTCATTTCAGGGAATGCGGATTGAACGCCCCAATATTTATTTTCTCTACATGGTCTTTTTAGTCGTGATTATGCCGGGGCTGTTTAGCCTATTGCGCGGGCGCGATGACCGTAGTGCCGCCATTGCCTTTGCGATTTTGGCGTTGTTTAATGCGTCAGTCAGTATCAGCATGTACCAGCGTGGTTTGGTGGGTCCTTGGTTAGCCCCTCTATAAACAGATACGAGCGAACAATCCATTGAACATGTGGTCACGCAAGCAGAATTTTTTTGGCATGATGCTACGGCGCTTATGCCTCTTGCTGCTGCTTGTGGCAGGTTGCGAAGCGCCCGCCACCCCTTTACCAGCGGTGCTGCCGCCCACAGCCACCGCTGTGCCGCTGCCTACACTGCCACCTCCCATACGCTATGCTTTCGCAGCGAATACGGCAGGTTATGTCGAAGAATTAGACATCATCCGGCAAACCGGCTTGGTCGAACAACTCACTGATAATAATCTCGATGATGGCATTATCGCTGGCTATGATGTGGTCGTCACCTATGGCACTGTTGAGTTATCTGGTTGGGCGCGTTCCGCGGTTAGCCCCCAATTGGCGCTGCTGCTGAATACAGCACTGCCACCGTTGGATAATCCTGAAGTGCAAAATTGGGTGCGCCGCGCCCTGAATCCCCAAGCGATTATTGATACATTAGCTATCCCCGGCGCTGCCGCTGCCGCCGCTGACCCCGCAGAGAGCCTTGCTATCCGTAACGGGCTGGCGAATGCTGGGTATCCTGATGGCATTGAATTGGTCTTGGCATTTCGGACTTTTCCCGGCACTGGCTTACTTGCCGAACAATGGAGCGCCGCTGGTTTTCAGGTAACGCCGTTGGCAATCACGGCTGAAAATGCCAATGATATTTTCCAAACGCGCCGCGCTCATTTGCTGCTTGTTGTTTGGACAACGCCAGCAGATCGTGCCATTTGGGAAGAACTCGCGGGCGGCGACCCTCTCATTGACCTATACGCCCTCCCCATCAGTTATCGTGCTTTGCCCGATTTAACCCTGACATTTACCCCAAGCGGTTTCCCTCTAGCAACGCGCTAATTTTCGTCACATTAATTACTATTAATACTGTATTATCGTCGTTTCAATTTTCAAACTTTCGTTGATTCTTCATTCTTTTCGCGCTTGATTACATATAGAATGAGAAGTAAGTATGAAATACATTGTAATGGAGTAGCCATTAGCTCTCTTATGAAAAGCGTGGACATTTGCAATACATATAGCATTGTCGCCCGTGATTCCCTCACTGGGGAGTTAGGCGTCGCAGTACAAACACATCAGATTGGGGTTGGGCGTGTTGTCCCTTGGTTATTGCCGGGTGTTGGTGCGATTGCCACCCAAGCTCTGGTCAATGTTAGTTTCGGTCCGGTGGGTCTCACATTACTGCGTCAGGGAGCATCGGCGGTGCAAGCGGTGGCGGCGTTGATTGCCGCTGATGCCGGAGCAGCACAGCGTCAAATTGCGATTATTGATGCCAATGGTCAGACAGAAGCCTACACTGGCAAAAACTGCATCCGCGAAGCCGGGCATTATGTGGGCGAAGGCTATAGTGTACAAGCCAATATGATGACTCGTAACACAGTGGTGGATGCCATGCGAACCGCCTATGAAGATGCTACCGGCGATTTGGTAACACGTTTATTGGTAGCACTTTATGCCGCCCAAGCCGAAGACGGCGATATTCGCGGGATGCAATCGGCAGCCTTAAAAATTGTATCGGGCAACCGCGAAATGCCCGAATGGCAGAGCATTTACGATATTCGGATAGATGAACATGATAACCCTTTGGCAGAATTGACGCGCCTTGTGAAGTTGCGGCGCGGACAACTACTGGACGCTGAAGGACATGCCCTTTTAACGTCAGGTGATGTATCCGGTGCGTTGATGAAATGGAAACTCGCCCGCGAAACAGCACCCGATTTGGAAGAAATCGCTTTTTGGCAAGCCATATCCCTAGCAGACCAGCACCCAGATGAACAATCTATCAGCATTGCGGGGCGCATCTTAGCATTGGCATTAGAACATGATGGACGCCGCGAACAATGGTTGGATTTGATTGGGCGCTTGGCAGAAGCTGGCATGATCCAAAATGAAACGATTGCCACCCGCTTGATTCAGGCTATGCAAAACGCATAGTCGAAAAACACAGTTCAGGATACAATGAGGGGCATCTATACCGAAACCTTTTCCTGAACGGGCAGCCACATGGCAGAACTTTTCACGCCGGAGCGCCGGGTTGAAATCCTAGAAAATTTGCTCATTTTTTTGCAGACCGATGATCAAATCAGTGGGGTGGTCTTGGTCGGCTCCACCGCTGATAATTTTCGGGACACCTATTCCGACATTAATTTGCTGGTGGTGGTCGCCGATACTTTGCCTGTCTACCCCATTTACCATAAATGGAAAACCCGTTTCACGGCGCTCTACAGCCGCCTGAGTAGTTATGAAAACGGGCGCGATGGCGATAATTATCATTTTGGCTGTTTGCTGGATAATTATTTGGGCTTGGAGATGGAGTTTTTGAAGTTGGAAAAACTTATCGCCAAACGCAAGCCGTGGAAAATCGCGTTTGACCGGGTGGGCAACCTCGAAACTCATTTGGAACGCACTTATGCCGAAGAACAAATCGCTGCCCCAATACGCGAGTATACGCGCATTATGGAAACCATTTGGTTGCCAATTATGAAGTGTGTGGCAGCCCTGCGCCGTGAGGAAATATGGCGGGCGCTCTATTTGTTGGAAGAACTGCGCGATAAAGCCGTGCAAATCGCCGGAATGAATCATGGGATTGATACGCATGGCTTTACGGCGGTGGATTATCTGCCAGAAATGTTTTTGGTACATTTGCGCCATACTATCCCCACCAGCACCAGCCCGCCTGCCATTCGCCGCGCCTTAAAGACGGCAGTGGTATTATTGTTCCGTGAGGCGGTGCTGTTGGAAGACCGCATGAGTTTGACCAGCAATGCTCCACTGCGAAAACGCCTGTTAGAATACATCGAAGCCTATGCGTGAGTATTGCCCTTGCATCTGTTATGGATACTGGCGTTGTTATTGCTTGCGCCGGGCATAGCGATTTATGCCCTGGGTTTCCGGGCGCGACGTTTGTAAAAATATTTCACCACAGAGACGCAGAGAACGCAGAGGTTTCACAGAGAAGACAGCATGTGTCAGTTTTATTCAGAAAGTGACATCACTGCAAAAATTATTGGCGCGGCAATTGAAGTGCATAAATCACTTGGCGCAGGGTTGTTAGAATCAGCCTATCAAGCATGTCTAGCATATAAGTTGGCATTGCAACACATGCCATTTGAAAAAGAGAATGGCATTCATCGTTTTGTTTTATAAATGTCTCAGTGAAACCTCAGTGAACTCCGTGTCTCTGTGGTGATATTTTATCTGATAATTGAGAAGTACGAAGGCACATGAGCAAAATCTACATTGTCACTGGCGGCGCGGGTTTTATTGGGTCGCACATTGCAGAACGCTTACTCACAGAGGGGCATACTGTCCGTGTGGTGGATAATATGCTCACAGGGAAAGAATCGCATTTAGCGCATTTGCGCCGCTTGAATGCATCGCTGGAATATTATCCGGTGAGCATCACGGATTATGAGGCACTGCCGCCGATTTTTGCCGGCGCAGAGGTGGTTTTTCATCAGGCGGCACTACCCTCTGTCCCGCGCAGCGTGGCAAATCCGTTGGAAACGCACGCGCATTGCGTCACGGGGACGCTGCATGTATTAAACGCAGCCCGTGAAAGCGGCGTGCGGCGCGTGGTGTATGCTGCTTCTTCATCGGCGTATGGGGATGCTGAGGGTGATTATAAAGTGGAAACGATGCCTCCCAACCCCATTTCACCTTACGGCGCGGCAAAATTAGCGGCGGAATATTATTGCCAAGTGTTTTATCGCGTGTATGGCTTGGAGACGGTGTGCTTGCGCTATTTTAATGTGTTTGGCGCTCGGCAAGACCCGGCTTCACAATATGCCGCTGTGATTCCCAAATTTATCACGATGATGCTGGCAGGCAAAGCGCCCGTCATTTTTGGCGATGGCACACAAAGCCGCGATTTTACGTACATTGATAATGTGGTGCATGGCAATCTGTTAGCTGCCTCTGCGCCGGATGCCTGCGGCGAAGTCATGAATTTGGCGACAGGTGGGCGCATTAGTTTGTTAGAATTGGTTGCCAAAATTAATGCATTGCTCGGCACAGACATTGCATCCATATTGGGCGACCCGCGACCCGGCGATATTTTGCATTCCCGCGCCAGTATTGAAAAAGCGCGAGAATTACTCGATTTCTCGCCGATTGTGGATTTTGATGAGGGCTTGCGCCGCACGGTAGCATGGTATCAGGTACACTCATCATAAAATCTAAAGAATAATCGTAATTACTCAGGGTGTATTTTGCCCTCACCCTAAATCCCTCTCCCGTGGGGAGAGGGACTTCACACGCTACTTGTTTTCGCTCTCCTTCTCCTATGCGAGAAGGGGCAGGGGGATGAGTGGTTATAAATAATTTAGCATTACCCATACCAAGGGGATAAAAAAACGGCAATTTGACCGACAAGCAATATTGTATTTTTGACTCAGCACCTAGAACTTAGCACTCAGCACTATTTTCACAAGGAGAATACTCATGCCGCACATCACTGTTACCAATGGCACAACCTTTGAAGCCCCCGCCGATAAAA
>JALHOR010000127.1 GCA_022842885.1 Anaerolineae bacterium | reverse complement strand
AGCCATTGGCGCTCGCTTAGGACAGGCGAATACGCTGAAGGCGTTGGGCGATTTGAGCGTGCGGGAAGATGACTTGGCGGCGGGACGCCGCTATTATGATAATGCGATGTTGTTATATAAATTAGTGGGTGATCGTGTTGGACAGCTAAATACACTGCGCCAACTAGCCCAATTGGCACTCAAACAAAACCAAACTGAGCAAGCGGCTGAATATTATCGGCAGTTATTGGTATTGGCAGATACCTTGCCTGCTTACCGCAATCACCCAGTTATCCAAAACTGGCGACGCGAATACGAACAGCTTATCAATGGCGCTGCTGAAGACCCCCAAGCACAATTCATCCAGCAAATCATCGCGTTGTATCAACAAGGTGGCGCGGACGCCGTGCGGCAGGCGCTCACACAAGCCGGCGCACCGGAAGAAATGATTAACAATCTGTTGGCGCAGTTGGCAGCAATGGGCGATGACCCTGATGATGAAAAACCTTCGCAGCCTGCACAAACCACGCTGCCCACAGAAATTATTCAAAATTGGGCGCAAAATACCTTCGCAGTCATGACTCAAATCCCGGAAAAACGCGGCGAATGGGCAGCGGCATTGCAGCAGCATCAGGCAGATTTTGGTCAACGTGGCACTGATTGGGCAATCGAAGTCGCCTTTGTGACGGCATTATTGGAGATTTTGGAGGATAAACCAGCAACCCTACCGGACGATAATCCGTATGCACCGGTGCTACAGCAAATTATCGCAGCGATTGCCAAATTCCGTGAGGATGCGTCGTAACAACCTCACCCCCTGCCCCTCTCCAAAAAATGGAGAGGGGAGTTTTTTGAAACCGATAAATCGGTTCATGTGGCAATTTTGGTGTTTTCGGGCGCGATATATCACACCCCTACCTTTTTTTCTCGGTGCAGCCTCTGCGGTCTCCGTGTCTCAGTGGTGATATTTTGCTTTTCTTGGCGCACTTTGCACTTTCACGGTTCAATCTATATCTTTTTCTCTGTGAACCCTCTGTGCGCTCCGTGCCTCTGTGGTGAAATATGGCTTTTCACGTCGCTATCGGTTGAAAAGCCGATGGCTAGCGCAAACGGGAAACCGATAAATCGGTTATATTTTTCTGTTTTCTCTGTGAAACTCTCTGTGCGCTCCGTGCCTCTGTGGTGAAATATGGCTTTTCTTGGCGGTTTGGTGGTTTACGGCGTTCTTTGGGCAGCCCATAGGTCGCCAAGTGTCACAAAAAATGTTACACTAGCGTTTGTCAATCAAAACAATTATTTAGCACATTAATCAAAGGGTTTTTTGTGGAATACGGCACGATTGCAGGCGTTCAAAAACCCGTCGCTCGCTTGATACAAGGCACAACCATGTTGAGCATGGCGCGGCAAGCCGCTTGTTTTGACTTATTGGATGGCATTTTTGCGTTGGGTGGCACAGCGTTTGATACGGCGCATGGCTACGGCACAAGCGGCGATAGTGAGCGCACGTTAGGCGCATGGATAGCAGCGCGGGGCAACCGTGAGCAAGTGGTCATCATCACCAAAGGCGCTCACCCCTATGATGGCAGAAAGCGCGTCACCCCCGCCGATATTACGTCCGATTTGCACGAGTCTTTAGATCGCTTGCAAACCGACACGATTGATTTATATCTGCTGCACCGCGATGACCCGGCGGTTCCCGTCGAACCCATCGTGGATATTTTGAATGAGCATCTTCGCGCCGGAAAAATTCAGGCTTTTGGTGGCTCCAATTGGTCACATGAACGCCTGCACGCCGCGAATGAATACGCCGCCAAAAACGACTTAACCCCTTTTGCCGTCAGCAGTCCCCATTTTAGCCTCGCAGAACAGCAAGTCGAACCTTGGGAAGGCTGCATCACCATCGCTGGTGCTGCTCACCAAGCCGCCCGTGATTGGTATTTGGCGCAAAAAATGCCGCTGCTCACTTGGTCGAGTTTGGCGGGGGGCTTCTTTTCGGGGCGCTTCACCCGCGCTAATCTGGATACTTTCACCGAATACTTTGACAAAATCTGCGCGATGACCTATGGCAACGAAGCCAATTTCCAACGCTTAGAACGCGCCCAAGCCTTAGCACAGCATAAACACCTCTCCGCACCCCAAATCGCGCTGGCTTATGTGATGAGCCAACCTTTCGATATTTATGCGCTCACAGGCTGCCACACGCCTGCCGAATTTGCCGAAAATGCCGCTGTATTATCGTTGCGCTTAACATCAGCCGAGCTAGAGCAACTAATGCTGTAACGCCCGATTACATGCTGCGCTAAAATCTTTACGCTTAAATCATCAGAAATGTTTTATATTTTAGAATATATCGTATCGCTCACAATTAGCACAATATCCTAGAACAACCGCCCAACCACAACGTAACCAACGGGCGTTAGGGTTTATTGAATAAGTTTATCCTCGTTAGGAGGACTTGCATGTATTTTAGTGGCATCCAAAAATTGGATAATCTGCTGCTGGTTTCTGTCCCGCGTGATTTGGTGGATGATGAAGTGATTCAACTGCGGCGCGATGTCCTACAAGCCATTCGCCAGTTCAAATCGCAAATTGTGCTGCTAGATTTTTCGCAGGTGGATATTTGCGATAGCTTCTTCGGGCGTTTCATTTATGGCACATCGCAAATGACCAAACTCATGGGCGCGAAAGTCATTATTTCCGGGCTGCAAGATGCCGTCATTGAGACGATGGTGGAACTGGGGATGACGCTGCCGGATGTGGATGCCGTCCTCGATTTGGACGACGCCTTAGAGTTGACCAGTCGCATGTTCAAGCGCAATGGCAAACTCGGTGGGGCGGATGCCGATAATGAAGCAATGCCCGATGACGATGACAAGGTATTGGCGAAATGAGTTCGTCCCCAAACACCCTCTTTTTCAGGATAGAAACCGTCCACGATGTATCCAGCGCCCGGCGTAAAGGCTTAATGTTGGCGATGGATATGGGCTTTCAGACGGCGGATGCCACCAAAATCGCGGTGGTCATTTCCGAACTGGGGCGCAATATTGTGTCGTATGCTGGCAAAGGGACGATTACGGTCTTATCCCAAGCCGGGGATAACAGCCGCAAATACATCAAAATTATTGCGGATGACCGTGGACCCGGCATCAAGAACCTGAACCAAGTCTTAGATGGTGGCTATACCACCTCTGGCGGCATGGGGTTGGGGGTATCGGGGTCACGCAAATTGATGGATGAATTTAACATTCGCACAGGCGAAGGCGAAGGCACCACCATTACTGCCCTAAAATGGCTCTAATGGCGAAAGGCGACCAGCGGCATGTATCCGATTATTGTCCCTATTTTTGAAGAAGTTCATGCCATCGTTGCCGCGCAGCAAGGGCGGGCATTAAGCCAGAAGTTAGGGTTTCATCTCGTAGACCAAACGGCAGTCTGCACCGCCATTCTCGAAATTGCGCGTAATATCGTCAAATATGCCGGACGTGGTGAAATGACGATGGCACCGGTCACTGATAATGGTTTAGAAATTATTGCCCGCGATACCGGACCCGGCATTGCCGATATTTCCCGCGCTATGGAAAACGGTTTTTCGACGGGCAATTCGTTGGGCTTAGGGCTGCCGGGTGCCAAGCGCCTGATGAGCAGTTTCGAGATTGAGTCGCAACCGGGCAAAGGCACCCATATCGTCATGAGGAAATATCCGCGTGGTTACTGACCGTTTTAGTTGGGCATTTGCTGCTCTACCCCATGATGGGCAAGAATTATCGGGCGATGATTATGTACTGGAAACGACGCCCGCTGGCTTATTTGTGGGCGTGATAGATGGCTTGGGACACGGTGTAAAAGCCCATGATACTGCCAAAATCGCTGCTACTGCGCTGAAGCAAGGACCGCATGATGATTTGCTTACGCTCATGCGCCGCAGCCATACTGCCCTCACCAGCACGCGCGGCGCGGTCATCTCCGCTGCCACCATCACCATCAGCGCCGGACGCTTGGATTGGGTTGGCGTAGGCAATGTTACGGCGATGTTGATCCCCACCAGCGATACACCCCAACGTGACCGCCGCCATTTGATGCTGCGCGGTGGCATTGTGGGCTATCGCTTGCCACCACTGCGCTTATTCACCGAAAGCATTAATCCGGGTGACTTGTTATTATTCGTGACGGACGGCATCAAAAGCAGTTTCACCAATGATATTCCGACTGAAAAAACGCCACAAGAAATCGCTGATTTTGTACTGGCAAACCACCTGCGTGGCACGGATGATGCCTTAGTTTTGGCGGTGCGCTATCAGTAAAATACAACTGAGTTATTGATGGGGCAGCCGGCAACCCGCGCATATGCCATTCAACATCAAATGGTCAGTATTCACTTGAAAACCGTATTGTTGATAAATGGCTTCTGCCATCAGTTGAATGGCATCATGGTCAATTTCTTGCTGTTGCCCGCACTGGCGACACACCAGATGATGGTGCGGTTGCACACGAGCAATTTCATAATACACCTCACCATCACCATTATCGGCGCTGACGACCAACCCCAACGTCACGAATAATTTTAACGCCCGATACACTGTGGATTTATCTATGGTGGGGTCAATCCGCTGCAAACGCAGATAAATTGCGGCTAACGATGTATGCCCGCCTTCATCACATAGCGCATCTAATATTTGAATGCGCTGCGGCGTTACTCGGTAGCCCGCCGCCCGCAAAATCCCTTCAAAATCGCGTGTGTAGTGTGACATCCTGCCCTCTTATTGCCAATTTTTGCAACAATCACCACCGCCTAGCCCATTTTGTATATCATGTCATCAAAGACAGGAGAATACAAAATGTCCGATACGCATTCTCATTCACATCCCCACTCCCAAAACCATCACCCTAACCATGCCCACAGCCTTTGGGAGAAGATAGCGGCGGCGCTGCACTTGCCCGGCTTTGCCCATTCGCATGATACCACAGCCTTGAGCGCCGAAATTCAACAAAATACGCTGGCAATTCGTACCGTTTGGTTGGCACTGTGTGCCTTAACGCTTACGTCAATATTACAAATTGGCATCGTTGCCTTCAGCGGCAGTGTGGCATTGTTAGCGGATACCGCGCATAACATTGGCGATAGCCTCAATTCAATTCCGTTGTTAATCGCCTTTTATCTGGGGCGGCGGGCAGCGACACGCCGCTTTACCTATGGGTTTGCCCGTGCCGAAGATGTGGCAGGTATCTTTATTGTATTGTCTATCGCCTTCAGCGCGGGAGTGGTATTGTGGCAATCGGCAGATAAATTGTTCAATCCGCAACCGCTGACACATTTGCCTTGGGTCGCCGCCGCCGCAATTATTGGCTTTGTGGGCAATGAAGCGGTGGCGCTGTTGCAGATTCGGGTTGGGCAGCAGATTAACTCGGCGGCAATGATTGCCGATGGGATTCATGCGCGGGTGGATGGGTTTACATCGCTGGCAGTGCTGATTGCGGTTGTAGGCACAGCCAGCGGCGCACCCATCCTAGATCCCTTGGTCGGCTTGTTTATCGGCGTTGCCATTGTGTTTATCACGAAAGAGGCGGCATTACACATTGGCTATCGGTTAATGGATGCGATAGACCCAGCGTTGACAGAAAAAATTGAACAACTCACAGCAGCCCTCCCCGACGTTGGCACGATTCAACAATTACGCGCCCGCTGGCTAGGGCATCGGTTACTGGTTGAATTGACGATTACACCGCAATCTTTGATGCAGGTGAGTGATTATGCCGCATTACAGGCTAAAATCAGCCAACAGTTGCATGACCAGTTACCGCAGATAGCCCATATCCATATTGAATTTTCGCTTGGGCAACCCCACACAGAAACCCTGCCCGTCACCACTGCCATTTTGCCACCCCACTATCAAGGCAATCTCACGATTAGCGCGGCACCGATGGGCGCGGCAGCATTGGTTTATAATGCCGATGGTAGTGTGGCATGGGATGAAATCTGGACAGACTTTTGCGATTTGGCATTGGCAGGGGGACCACCTCACCGCGGAACGCTCTTAGAACCCGTCGACCCGGCAGCAGCCTTACAAGCACCTGAACAATATGCGCGGGTATTGGCAGAATTAGAACGCGGGTTAAAATTGGTCACAGGTCTGGAAGTGGAGCCTAGCCCCACCCCCGGATGGATAGGCTTGGTTTGCACCAGCGAAGATATGGCAATTTGGTTATTGCGAGCGATTGTCGTCGAAAATATCAGTGTGCGCCGCGAAAAACATTGCTTATTTTTCCCTGCCAGTCCTCATTTTCGGCTGGAATATGAAATCAAAAATGTCATCACGGTGGTGGCAAAAACCACGCACTATTGGCATGAACATTTGGCGACTGTCTCATAAAAGTATTAGGCGGGATAACAGGGGTGATGTTGATTTTAGGTGGTTTACCACCCCCACCCTATATTTTTCGCCAATCACCTGCCGGGTGTGTGGTGAATTATGCCAGATTCGTTATAATGAGGGCGGCAATATCACCCAATTAACAAGGATACTGGCATGACCTTTAATCCCGCTGACCACCCGCATCGGCGTTATAATCCCCTCACTGGCGATTATGTGTTGGTTTCACCACATCGGATGAAGCGCCCTTGGCAGGGCAAAGTCGAAACCCCCACGCCGGATAATCGTCCACAGTATGACGAAAAATGTTATCTTTGCCCCGGCAATGAACGCGCTAACGGCGAACATAATCCGCACTATACCAACACTTATGTATTCACCAATGATTTTGCGGCACTGTTGTCCGAACCTCACCCCCCAACCCCCTCTCCACTGCGTAGAGAGGGGGAGTCAATCTCTAGCGATGCCTCTTCCGACTCCCCTCGCCCTTTGGGAGAGGGGCAAGGGGTGAGGGCGAATTTCTTGAATGCCGAACCCGTGCGTGGCACTTGCCGCGTCATCTGTTTTTCGCCGCGCCACGATTTGACGCTGCCACGCATGAGCCATGCTGAAATTCGCCAAGTAGTCGAGATGTGGTCGGAGCAAATCAGCGAATTGGGGCAGCAATATCGTTGGGTGCAAGTCTTCGAGACGAAGGGCGACATCATGGGGACATCCAATTCGCACCCGCACGGGCAAATTTGGGCGAGCGATTTTTTGCCCAACGAAGCCCGCAAAGAAGATGCCCATCAACGCGCTTATTATGAAAAAAATCGGTCTTCGCTCTTGCTGGATTATCTGAATAGCGAATTGGAGCAACAAGAACGCATCGTGGTTGCCAATGATACATGGGTCGCGCTAGTGCCGTTTTGGGCATATTGGCCCTTTGAAGTCATGATTCTACCACGCCGCGCTGTGCGCCATGTGCCAGATTTGAACGATACAGAACGCGCCGGGCTAGCAGACATCCTCAAGCGCATGTTGACCAAATATGATAATTTATTTGGTGTGTCTTTCCCGTATGGCAGTGGTTGGCATGGTGCGCCGTTTGATGGCGAAGATAACGCCCATTGGCAATTGCATATGCATTATTATCCGCCGCTGCTGCGTTCCGCTACTGTCAAAAAATTTGTTGCCAGTTATGAATTATTGGCAGAGGCACAGCGCGATTTAACGCCGGAACAAGCCGCTGCCCGCCTGCGCGACCAATCCGAAGTGCATTATCAGGATGTTTAATAGCACCACAAAGTCACTATGAGCTACGCGCACCATCCAGGATGAAAACCGTATTTGCTCAGAGCATATCAGCATATCAGCAATTCGCTTTTAACTTTGTACTTTTAACTTGTGACTTGTGACTCAGCACTTTTTCAGAGCAGACACGAAGAACACAGAGGGTTTCACAGAGTACAGAAAACATGCATTGCTTTATCCTATAAATCGTAGAGGATACGATGACCGATTTGCCAATTTTGTTGTTTGAAACAATTGCCGCTTGGGAAACATGGCTTGAAGACCATCACGCTGAATCGTCGGGTGTGTGGTTACAATTGGCGAAGAAAGATAGCGGTCAGGTCTCTCTCTCGTATCAAGAGGCACTGGATATGGCACTGTGCTTCGGTTGGATAGATGGGCAGAAGAACAAATTTGATGCGGCGTTCTGGTTGCAAAAATTCACGCCCCGCCGCAAAGCAAGCCCTTGGTCAGCCATTAATCGGGAAAAAGCGACACGTCTGATAGAAGACGGTAAAATGCGTCCGATGGGCTTGCAGGAAATTGAACGCGCCCAACAGGATGGACGCTGGGACAAAGCATATCAATCTCAGAGTAACGCCACTGTTCCCGATGATTTACAAACAGCATTAGACGCGAACCCGGCGGCGAAAGCATTTTTTGAAACGCTCAACAGTGTGAATCGTTATGCTATTCTATATCGCATCCACAGCGTAAAAAATGCAGAGACACGCCAGAAAAAAATCGCGCAGTATATACAAATGCTGGCAGAAAATAAGAAAATTTACTAAGGAAAAATTTTATGTTGAATATCCCTGTTGGCATCACCGCCGCCGATGTCACGTTTTATCAGGAGAATGGCTATCTCGTCATCGAAAACGCCTTAAGTCCGGCAGAAGTGGCTGAACTCCGTGCCGAAACCATTCGTTTATGCCGGGGTGAAAAAGGTGATATTCGTGGCGTGCTGCCTGCCCCTGCCGATGCAACCGATGACGCGGTGATGCGCCAATATTTATGCATTCATTTTCCGCACAAACTCTCGGAGGTGATGCTGAAATATTTGGCACACCCGGTCATGGTGAATGCTCTGACGCACATTATCGGCGCAAATGTCAAATGTATGCAGTCCATGTTGTTCATCAAGGCGGCAGGCAAACCGGGGCAAGCGTGGCATCAAGATGAAGATTTTATCCCCACTCGTGACCGCAGCTTAACCGGGGGTTGGATTGCGCTAGATGAAGCGACAATAGATAATGGTTGCCTATGGGTGCTGCCGGGGTCGCACAAAGCCGGCATTTTGTGGGAGATGCAAAAACAGGATGACCCGCGCTTTGATTGCACCGATGAATCGTTTGGTTTTCCCTATCGTGATGAGGATGCCATTCCGGTGGAAGTGCCAGCCGGGGCAATTGTCTTTTTTAATGGGTATCTACTGCATCGGTCGTTGCCTAATACGCGCACATCGGGCTATCGGCGCGTTTTGGTCAATCACTATATGAGTGCTGAATCGCTGCTACCGTGGCTACCAGATGCCACTACCCGCATGGCGCTCACCGATTATCGGGATATTGTGATGATTGCGGGCAAAGACCCGTTTGCATATAAAGGCATTGTAGATTTGGCAAAACCGCATGTGCGCCCGGATAAAATGGGCGGCTGCGCTTACCCAGACGAAAATCTTAAAGATGCCAATACGCCTTATGACGATGACCATGAGGATTAAGGGATGCTGCACCTATGACTGATTTTGCCCCTACCCGCCTGACCGCTGCTGATTTCTGGCAATTGCCAGAAACCAACAGTCTGCGCGAACTCATTGATGGAGAGATATTTATGCCCGGTTCGCCGTCTGATAATCATCAAGCCACTGTGATGGAAACAGCGGCTTACCTCAAAGCGTTGGTTCAAGTCGGCAAAATACGGGTTGCGCCCTTGGATGTTTATTTGGATGATGAGAACATCCCACAGCCAGATATTTTTTGGGCGGGACGCACCACCAGCCACTGCCAATTGAATGCCGATGGCAAGTGGGTAGGTGCGCCAGATTTGATTGTGGAAGTGTTATCGCCGTCAACGGCGTATGTTGACCGGGGCAAAAAATTCTTGCTTTATGAGCGTTTTGGTGTTCTTGAATATTGGATTATTGACCCCATCGCCCGCTTCGTTGAGGTTTATACGTTAGTAGAACAGCACTATGTTCGTCAGGGAATTTATAACCATCAGGAAACTTTTTCATCGCTTGTGTTACAAGCGACGATTGAAGCACAACAATTTTTTGAATAATCTTCAAGTTCAATTTGTTGGGGTCGTTTATGGCAGAATTATCAGAATTTATTTTTCGGTCAGGCAGGAGCCTCAAGACCCTTTCGTTGCACCGAACTGTTGATTGGTTGACAGGATTATCTTTCAGAGATTATCCATATTCAAAAGAGTATCTTCAATTAGAAGTTAAGTTGTTAATCGCTAATGGCTTTATTGTACGCCCGGATACGGATACTTTGATGACTATCGTTCACACCAATGAACCCTATATTGAACCCAATACAGGTGAGCAGTGGGCTTTTGATGAAGGACATGTTTCTGTCTGGCATCCTGATAAAGCCTATTGGGATGAATGGCATGAAGCAGATAAAATGAATTGGAACACGCCGGATATTTCATCCCAATTACGCTATGTTGCACAGGCAGTCGTAAAAATCGTGAAAGATGAATAAAGGGAATACTCTATGACCGTTTTAGACATTGTGTTGGTGCTGCGCGACCGATTGGAAATAGCCTATAAACATAATCGTCAATCGGATGCGGATGAACTCTTTGTTATATTTGATCGTCTCGTCGAAATTTCGTATGAGGCACATAATCAAGATGTTACCGGGCTGCTCATCAATCTAAAGGATTCAGCCCATGATATTGTGGCAGGCGCACGCGGCAAAAGCAGCGTTCCTACAGTCGAAAATGTTGTGGCAGTTTTCGCGCTTTCCGCCCAACCGCAATAATTTTTGGGGATTTGTGTAGTGATTTTTTGAATAATCTTCTGTATAGCGCGTTGATTCTTATTTTTCTCTCGCAAGAAAAGAAGCCTTCTCCATGTCCATTCAGCAGCAAGTGGTCGAAACATTTAAAACGCAGTATCAGGCAGAACCGACATTTCTCATTCGTGCGCCGGGGCGCGTGAATTTGATTGGCGAACATACCGATTATAACGATGGCTTTGTCATGCCTTTGGCGATTGACCGCGCCGTGTGGATGGCAGTCCGGGCGCGGGACGATGACCAGATTATGTTAAAGTCGCTGGATTTTGCCGACCCCATCCAATTTTCGCTCTCTCAAATGAGCAAAGGCACAGCCTCCCCTTCGGAATATGTCAAAGGGGTGGCGTGGGCGCTGCAAGACGCGGGCTATGCCCTGCGCGGGTTTGAAGGCGTGATGAAAGGCGATGTGCCGATTGGCTCTGGCTTGTCGTCGTCGGCGGCGCTGGAATTGGCGACAGCCCGCACTTTTGCAGCGGTTTCTGGTTTGGCGTGGGATGCGCCCCACATGGCACGCCTGAGTCAAAAAGCCGAAAATCAATGGGTCGGCGTCAATTGCGGCATCATGGATCAAATGATTTCGGCAGTCGGGCAAGCAGGCTATGCCGTACTGATAGATTGCCGATCTTTGGCGACAGATACCGCCCCACTGCCGCAAGGTTGTTATGTGGTCGTGCTGGATACGGCGACGCGGCGTGGTTTGGTAGATTCGGCATATAATGAACGCCGCCAACAATGCGAAAATGCCGCCGCTTTCTTCGGTGTGAAGGCGCTGCGCGATGTAACTTCAGCGACATTTGAAGCGCAGGCGCATGAATTGGATGAGGTGACACGGCAGCGGGCGCGGCATGTCATTACCGAAAATGAACGCACGCTGGCAGCCAAAAATGCCATGTTAGCCGGGGATGTGCAACAATTAGGCGCATTGATGAATGCCAGCCATATCAGTTTGCGCGATGATTTTGCCGTTTCTAGCGTGGCGTTAGATGCTATCGTGGCAGCGGCGTGGGCGCATCCCGCCTGTTATGGCGCTCGCATGACCGGCGCTGGATTTGGCGGTTGCGCGGTGGCACTCGTCAAAAGTGATGCTGTCCATGACTTTGTACAGCAGGTCAGCACTGAATATTCGCAGCGCACCCATTACACGCCCCAAGTGTACGTGTGTCAAGCCACCGACGGCGCAACTGTCGTCACCTCTTAAGTGCCAATAAGTTTATTTTTTTCAGGAGAAAACATTATGCGGTCTGTTATGACGTTATCGCACGGACAAGCATCAACCGTTATTCAAACAATCAAGGCACATCTGGAGGCAGAGAAAAAAGGCGCGGCAGTCGCGGTGGTAGATGAACACGGCGATTTGCTAGCGTTCATACGGACAGATGGCTGCCGCTATGCCAGCGTCACGATTGCGATTAACAAAGCCTACACAGCAGCACGCGAACATATCCCATCGGCAGAAATGGGCAAACGCTCCCGTGAAGAAGGTTTCCCGATGACCAATTTCGGTGAACTACGCTATGTAACGTGGGGTGGCGGGCTACCGATAATAACACGCGGACAAGTACTCGGCGCAGTCGGCGTCAGTGGTTTGCCGGAAGCCGAAGATGTCGAAGTCGCCCAGATAGGGATAAATGCCTTGCAACTTTCATAAATTTTGGGTCGGGGGATTATCTCAACCTGTTCCAAAAAGCCGCGCTTTTTTGTTATAATCGGCACTATTAGCTGCCTATCATCATGGAAATGTCGCCATTATTATGAAATTTCTGGAAACTGTTTTTGAAAACATTCTGTGGAACAGTCGCTTCATCACGATTGTGGTGGTGGTTTTTAGCTTGCTGCTGGCAGTCGGGGCGCTGCTGGTGACGACGGTGGACGCGATTGGGCTGTTGGGTTTCATGCTGTCGTATGTCAACCCTAGCCTGACCGACGAAGTGCGCGACGCCCAACGGATTGAAACCATTGCCCGCGTGGTGGGCGTGATTGATGGTTATTTGATTGCGGCGATATTACTCATTTTTGCGCTCGGCTTATATGAATTGTTCGTCAACAAAATTAATCAGGCGGAAGGCTCAGAATTGGCAGAGCGCCTGTTATTAATCCGTAGTTTGGACGATTTAAAAGACCGCTTGGCAAATATGGTACTGCTAATTTTGGTCGTGAAGTTTTTTCAACAGGCACTCAACACCAAATACAAAACGGTGGAAGATATGTTCTTTTTGGCGTTGGGTATTTTAATGATTGCCGGCGCGTTATATCTGAGTGGTCGCGCTAAACCTGCCAAAATAGAAACCAAATAGCCCAGCCCTCATCCCTCTCCGCCTAATGCAAAACAAAATTTAAATTCGGCAACCGTAGGGGAGCGCCGATGTGCGCTCCCTTCAACGGGCGACCACATCGGGTCGCCCCTACAAATTGCCCAATTATTTTATTGAATTTTCATTCCAAAAGTTCCACGCTTGCCAAAATTGCCGCGAAAGTCGGTTCGGCTTGCGCCCATTGGTCAAGCGGGGCAGTCACGCTGAAGATATAAAAATACCCATTTTGCCCCTGCGTCACCGTAATTTCGGAACGCATGAGGGGCGTGCCAGCAATTTCTGTGCCTTCTACCGCGGCGAACAGTGCTTCACCCCCGGCAAGCGTGGTTGTTTCAATCGCGCCGGCTTTTGTCCATGCTCGGTCAGGGCGCAAGGGGCCCCGTTCTAAGTACACCGTCATCACCGATTCCAGCGTATCAATGCCATCCGAGAAACGTAAGCCACGCTGAATCGCCATACTTGCGCCGTTTTGCTGCTGCATCATTTCTGCGCTGACCAGAAACATCGTGTTCTGGCGCGGAATTTGGTAGCTCCAATCCTCAGGATAGCGAAAGCGAAAAGCATTGCTCGTAAATTCACGGCTGAGGACGACGGTAGATTGCGGCGATAGCCCATTCGGCGCTAACAACACCGCCCCGATGATAAGACCTAACACAGCCAGCACCATCAATCCGCCGACAACAAATCTGGGTGTCATTTTTTCTCTCCATATTTGCGGCGCGGGTCAAGCGCATCGCGCAAGCCATCGCCAATGAGGTAGAAGCACAAGACCGTTATCATGATGAGAATACCGGGGAACACAATCAAATGAATGCCCGTCACCAGAAAATTGCGAGCATCGGTGAGCATATTGCCCCATGTGGGCGTGGGTGGCTGCACCCCTAAACCGAGATAACTTAAGCCCGATTCCAGCAAAATCAGATTGCCCGCGATGATTGACCCGGTGACAATCACCAGCGATAACACATTGGGGAAAATGTGGATGAAAATCAGCCGGAAATTGGACGCACCGACAGCTTTTGCCGCCAAAATATAATCGCGCTCTTTGAGCGATAACACTTCGCCACGCACCAAGCGGCAAGTGCCGAACCAGCCCAACAACGCCAGAATGATGACCAGTATTTGCGGCGATGGCGACCACAATGCCGACACAATCAACAAGATAAACAGCGGCGGCATCGAACTGAGCGTGTTCACGACCCATGTAATGACATCATCTATCCAGCCGCCATAAAAGCCCGAAACCAAGCCCAATGTCACACCGATAGCGATAATCATGAAGCTGGCACTATAGGCGATTGCCAGCGAAATGCGCCCGCCATAGAGCAAGCGAATCAACTGGTCACGCCCATACTCATCCGTACCCAGAAAATGCCCGTCGGTCAGCGGCGCGAAGAAACGTGCTTTGGTGTTGGTGCGCTCAACATCTACGCCCAATTGATTTTCCACGAAGGGCGGTGCCAACACGCATACCAACGTCAAGAAAACCAAGGTAGATAAGGCAAACAAGCTCAATTTGTCGCGCAAGAATTGTAAAATAGCATCCAGCCAAAAAGACCGCGACGATGTTTTGGGAATATCACCCTCGGTATCCAACTGTGCCACTTGGGAATTTTTCAAAGAATGATCCATTGTCATTGCCTTACCATCATTTCAAGCGAATGCGCGGGTCTAACAGCGCATACAAAATATCCGAAAGCAGCAACCCCAAGATGAACATCACCGACGCAATGACGACTGTCCCCATCACCAACGGGTAATCGCGCTGGAAAACCGCATCCACCACCAATAAGCCCATGCCGGGCCACGAGAACACGCGCTCCACAATCACCGCCCCGGCTAACAATGTGCCGATAGCGGGACCCAAAAATGTCGCCACAGGCAGCAGCGCATTTCGCAGCGCATGTT
>JALHOR010000126.1 GCA_022842885.1 Anaerolineae bacterium | reverse complement strand
GAGGAGCAGCGGCGGGCATTGGATTTGTGTGGTGGGCAGGGGCAAAATGGGTTGTGGTTGGCGACACAGCATTACGATGTGGACATCATGGACATCAGCCGCGTGGCGTTGAATCGCGCTCGTGCGGAAATGACCATGCGAAATTTACGCAATGTGAATGTGCTGCCTATTGATGTGGATAATTTACAATTAGAACCGGAAACCTATGATGTGGTTGTGGTGTTCCGGTATCTGAAACGGCTTTTATTCCCGTTGATAAAATTGGCGACTCGCCCCGGTGGACGCATCATCTACGAGACCTACAACCTGCGCTATTTAGACCTTGTGCCGGGCTTCAACCGCGAATTTCTGCTAAAGATGGATGAAATGCCTAAATTGTTTGACGATTGGGACATCCTCTTTTCAGAAGAACTTGACCATAATTCGCGTATTGTGGCAGTCAAACCGACTTATAAGAATTAACGATTTTTGGGCAGCCATGTGGTGGCGTAATCCACAATCGGGCGCTGCTGAAACAGGCGCGTGGTGGCATTCCCTACGCTGCCGATTTGAATAACTGTGGGATATTCTGTCTCATAATCCGCGCCTAACTGCTCAAAATCATCGGCATCCACCGCCACAATATCAAACTCTACCCACTGGCGCACGCCCTCTACTAGCATTGCTGCGCCTTGCCGTTCCAGCATTTTGCCGGGGTAGTCAGCGCGATATTCTGCCAAATGCAACGATGTATTGTTGGCATGTCCCACACCTAACAGAAACACTTGCCCATCGAGCGCATAAAGATTGCCGATGGGCGATTTTTCGCCGAGTCCATACTCTAAACGATGGTCGCTAACCAATTCATGGGCATATTTGCCCCACGCCGCAAATGACCACATGGGATGCTCACTGCGTAAGACGCCTTCCCAAGTACGAAATGTCTCCGCAATGATGCCCATCTCGGCAGTTCGGGCAGTGCGAGGATGATACGCCGGAGTGTGTTCGCGGATAGGTTGCCACCAATCAGGTGGCACAGGTGGATTTTGCCACAACGAGGGTTCGCTGTTATCGGTCGTAAAAGTCGGCATCATGAGCGTGCCATCGTTGCCAAGCACCGCCAACAATGCCAGAATCACGGCTTCGCTGCCGCCGCAAATCCAGCCCCCAATTTTGCTCATGCTGCTGTGCATGAGAATAGTTTGCCCGCGCTGCACGCCACACGCCGCAAACGCCACTGTGAGCGTTTCTACCGTGTGCATGGGAGACGGTGCAAAAGGTTTTTGGGTCATAGTATTTTAAGCGAATTAGGGGTAATTATTCGGATTATCGGTGGGTAAACCTTCAGCCGCAGCCGCAGATAATAAACGATTATCGGCGCTGAGAAACGTCATTTTTTCATTTAGCACAATTTCAGCGCGTAAAGCGCACGCCAATTGAATGGCATCTAACGTTCTTAAGGGATGCTTGCTCACGAGGTAACGAGCATCTGCCATCACTTCAGTTGTAACAAACACACCAATATATTCATCTTTGAGATGGGATAAGAATAAAGAGCGCAACCGATTTCCAGAACTAAGCGTAAGCGCCTGTTCACGTTCACGGCGGGCGAACAGTGAGAACATTTCGACGGTAGCCAATTCTGAAATAACAATGATATTGCTGCTACTAATTTTGCATATTGAACGCATCCATCCTGAACCTTTTTCTGTGAGGTAGCGTTTGGCAAGGGCGCTGGTATCTACAAAAAAGGTCGTCATTAATATAGTCCCCGGTCTTCATCAATGAGTTCTTCAGATGATTTTGCGCCCGGTGGGAGGCGTCCAAGTTCTTCTAATTCTTCATCTGTAATGGGTTCAATAGTTTCTGGGAAATCAGGAATAATTGCCAATAAGCCTGCCGCCCGCAGTTTTTCACGGATACGGTCACGTTCTGCGTTTCCTGCCGCCTCAACAGGTGAAATTGTCCTAATGGTCACTTCGACTTGTCCGGGGGGAATATCCGCCGGAAGTTGCACAATTAAATCATGATTTTCGTTGATGACAGCAGGCAAGGTAATGATGGTCATGTGATTTAGCTTTCAAACTATTGCTTCTACACGAATTGTAACACAACATAGCACCATATCATGCTAATTTATCCCCCCGTCGGTGTCATTTTCGCGCAAATGGGCGGACCCTCTGGCGGGTACGTCCACGTTTGGGGGATGTTTTTTCCGGCGGACATGGTGAGGAATTCGTTATAAGTCGTCATCAAAGCGGGGCAATCGCCCAAAATTTCAGCAGATTGTCCTTGCAGATACCAGCATTCAAAGCGGCGTTTTTCCACCGGGATATTTTGTAACACTTGCAGCGTAGAACAACGATTGAGCGTGTGCTGCGCCTCTTTAAAATTGCCTTGTAAAAAATACTCGCGCCCCAATTGATACCACCCGTCTGACCATTCCGGCGCGAGGGTCGTCACTTCTTGGCAATATTTTACGGCGGCATCGCGTTCCCGCATCGTGCTAGACAGTTCACATAGCCGGAAACGCGCTTTGACATTGTTTTCGTCATAGGCAATCACGCGGAAATATGCCGATGTTGCCATGTCGCTGTTCCCGATTTGCAGCGCATAAAGTGCCTGTTCAAAGTGCAGCGCCAACATGGTTTTATGCGCGTCAATGCCTGCTCGGACGGCAGTGATGGCATCGGTATAACGCCCCAAATCGCTGTAGGTAATCGCCAAAACGCGCTGGGTATCCATCAGCCATTGCGGAGAAGCCACCGTCGCAATCTCCACAGCGCGGCGGGCTTCGCGCAGTGCTGCTTCAAAAATGCCTTGCTTGCCATACGACAGCGCCAATGCCAAGCGTGCCAGCAAATTGTTTTCGTCGCGTTCAATAACACGCAGCGCCATACGTCCGGCTTCGTCTGCCGACTCATTGGCTTGCAATGCAAAGGCGTGAATCGCTAAGGCGTTGAGATTGCCCGGCAGCCGTGATAATGCCGCCGTGCTGATTTCCAATGCCACCTGACGATCTATCGCCCGGTCATAATCGCTGTAGCTGCGATAAATTAACGCCCGCACCAACAACGTTAGCGCAGCGATATTGTCTGGCGATTGGTCTAGGAGTTCAGTTGCTAAGGTAATCGCAGCATCTAAATCGCCATCGTTGAAGGCGGTTTCTGCTTGGCGCAAATCCAACGGTGGGCGCGGTGCTGGCTGCGTCACACTGCGAAATTCGCGGGCTGCCAGTGCAAACCCCGCCATGATGCCCATGAGCAAGACAAACGGCAAACAGCCGGCACGCCGAGGACGCTGCCGAAACAGGGGACGCGATATCTGCCGTTTAACACGCATAAATGTCGTTAGTCGTCTTTTTTGCCAGTCAGCCGATTCGCCAATTTACCACCGAGCAGCGTGCCGAGCATGGTATTGTTTGCCTCCAGTTTAGGGGGCTTGGTGGTGTTATCCCAATCATCATGGTGGCGATGATTCACCCAAGTTTCGTATTCTTCGGCGGCGCGGCTGAGAACCGCTTCCAACGCTGCTTTATCCGGCTCTGCCAACAACGCCCGGAATTCTTGTAAGGCTGCCTGCATCGAGTCTAAAGTGCGCGATAGTACATCGCGGTTTGCCAGCCATTCATCGCGCAGGGCATCGGGGTGAATATCAAACAAGGGGCGCGTTAAGGTGCCAAAACTGGCATTGGTAAACCATTGCATGTCGCGCCAACTGGGCTGCTGCATCAATTGATGAAACAACAGCACCCCTAGCACATTTGCCACGCCTTCAGTTTGTGCCAGCAGCATATCATGCTCTAACGGATCCAGAAAACGCGGTTTGCTGCCCAACAATGAACAAAAATTAAATGCCAAATCCACCGCTTCTTTGACGCAACTTGGCGCAGGTGTGAGGACAATGGCGCTGTTATCAAAATAATCGGCGGTGGCGGATTCAGTATTGCGATTGGTATCCATCAAATAACGCGGATTCACAATCGGCGTCATGCCGACCAGATGTTTTTCTGCGCCGAGTAGGTCATTTGCCCATTGCAGCGATGGACGTTTGACCGGGGATGCATCCAAAATAACCACTCCATCGCGCAAATCGCGCACGATGTCTTTATACATATCGCGCACCGCATCATACGCCACATTCATCACGACCAAATCACAATCGCGCACAGCAGCTTCTGGGGAACGTTCTGTGCGGTCAATCGCGCCAGCTTTGAGCGCATGTTTTTCGTTATCGGTTACGGGGTCATAGCCGATGATGACAAATTTATGTTTGCCGCCATCCTGCATATAGCGCCGCAGCGCCAAGCCGATAGACGCCCCTACGCGATTTAAGCCAAGAATGGCGATAGATAACTGACTCATGGTTTACATCCTAATCAAAGCTAAGGTTAGAAATTATATAGCTACTCAAGTTGTGTTTCCGCCCTCACCCTAAATCCCTCTCCCGAAGGAGAGGGACTTCACATTCTACTCGTTTTTCGCTCCCCTTCTCTGATGGGAGAAGAAGGGGTAGTGGGATGAGGGCTGAGTAGTTACGAAATTATTTCAAAAATACCTGTTATAAGACGCGGCACATCTCGTACCTACTCGTGGTCGCGGGCTTTCTCCCACATGATTTCAAATTGTTTCGTCCAATATTCAAACCAATATTGTGATTGATGGCGGTGAATTTCGATATGCATCCGGTCATTGATGCTATCTGCCGAATAGCCAAAAAATTCGACAATCAAGCGTCCATCGCGCCCGTCGGGGTCAACGATAATCAGGCTGTAGCCGGGGCTAAAAGGCGTCAAGCGAAAATCCACATGTTTATGCTGCCGCATCAACGCTTCCAAAATGGTTGTGGAACGCGCCACATCATTTTCCAGAAGGTGACTCATTTTATCCAATTGTTGGTGCAAAATGGCAACACTGGCGGTTTGGTCTATGTCTTGTAACAACACGCGCATTTTGCCGCCGCGGTCTAAAATTTCGCGTTCAATATCGGGGGAACTCATCAACACATTCACTGCCGAAGGCGCAGCAATCAAAAATTCATGCCCGCCGCGAATAAAATCACGTAAAGCGCCGTAACTCTGACGGTCACGCAGCACACGGTCTAAATCTATTTCTTTTTCCACAGGTATCGTGGTTTTAAAGACCAATAACCCAACACCTGCCAATAATACCGCCATTTGCACATCTAGCGACAAAGCATCATCTAACATGGTGGCAACAGTGACACCCAAGGCGATAATCGTGAGGGCATACGCCTCTATTTGGCGACCTGCCGAAATATCTGTGATGACGCGGCGCAGTGCTTTTAGGAAAGCCGGAAGCATAATAACCTAAGAGTCCTTGATAGAGTTCGATTCAGTCTTCGTTGTTGACTGCTATTTTATCCTGACAATCCGCACATTGCCCGTAGAATTCCAGCAAATGCCCAGTGAGTTTCACTTTTAAGCGTTCTTCCAACAGGATAGCAATGTTTTCCAACCCACATTCGGCAAATTCAATCACGCGGCTGCACACCGTACAGATGATGTGATGATGATGTCCACCGGGCAGCAGCACATAATACGGCGTGGCGCTGGTGCCAATATACGTTGGGCGAACGATACTCAGGCGTGTGAGTAAATCTAACGTGCGGAACACACTCGCCCGTCCCACTGCCGGATCCACAAGCGCCACACCATCTAACACATCTGCCGATGTCACATGCCCATCAGCATGTTCGATGACTTGCAAGACTGCCAAACGGGCTTTGGTGAGTTTATATCCAGCTAATTTTAGGCGCTCACGGTGGTCGCTCATGTTTGTGAAATCCTTGACAAATCAGCTTGTAACCGCTAATGTGATACTCTGAATGAGACTATGTATCAATTTAAACGAAAGGATACGGATGATGCGTAAGATGCTTTTGGTTGTAGTGGCATTGGGTATGTTGGTTGGGCTGTTACCTGCCGCTGCCCAAGATACCCTGATGGTAGTGGCAACCACCACCATTATCGCAGATGTTGCCCAAAATGTCGGCGGTAATCTTGTGACGGTTACGGCGCTGGTGCCGCCAGATAGCGATATTCACTCATTTCAGCCCGCACCGCAGGTTGTCGCGCAAGTCGCAGATGCGGATGTCGTCTTGGTGAATGGGGCTGGTTTGGAAGCGTTTTTAGGCGATTTAGTGGAAAATGCTGCTGGTATCGAACCCGTGATTGTCTCCAATGGCATTGCGATGTTGGCATTTGGTGGGCATGAACACCATGAAGATGACGCTGAAATGGCGCACGAAGATGACCATGCCAATGAAGAAAAAAGTGATGTGGGGCATGGGCATGGTAGCGAGATGGCAACATCCGGCGTGATTACGGGCGGTTATGTGACCATCACCAACACTGGCACATCTGCTGATACGCTGGTGGGCGTGCAGGTTGACCATGTGAATAGCGTAGAACTTCATCAAACCATTGTCGAAAATGATGTTGCCCGCATGGAACCCATGACCAACGGCATTGAAATTCCGGCAGGCGCAACCGTCGCTTTAGCACCGGGTGGTTTGCATATGATGCTCATGGGCGTGGAAGAAACTTTAGCGATGGGCGAGACCCTCAGCATGACGCTGGTATTTGCTTCTGGCACGGAATTAGTTATGCCAGCGGCGATTGGCGATATTGCGCCCGAAAGTGCCGAAACGATTACTGCGGGCAGTTTGAGCGCGACCTTAGCATGGGCGCGTCCTATTACCGTCATGGCAGAAGACGCCCAGCATGAAGGCGAAGACCATGCCCACGAGGAAGAAGCCCATGACCATGAAAAAACCGAATCGCTTGGTATTTTGGGCATGGATGCGGATTGTGGCGATGAGCATGAAGGCGAAGAAACTGACCATCATGCCGAAGGCGACCATGACCACGAACACGGTGCTTGTGACCCGCATGTGTGGACTGACCCGAACAATATCATGATTTGGGCGGATAATATCGCTGCGGCATTTGCGGCGGCTGACCCGGCAAATAGCGATACTTACATGGCGAATGCGGCAGCCTACAAAGAACAATTGGCGGCACTGGATGCTGAAATTAGCGAAATACTGAGTGTCATTCCAGCAGAAAGCCGAATTATCGTCACCAATCATGAGACGATGGGGTATTTTGCTGCTCATTATGGCTTTGAAGTCGTAGGCGTGGTGATTGGTGGTGGCACGACGCTGGCAGAACCTGACCCGCAAACCATCGCGGCTCTCGTGGAAACTATTCGGGCAGAAGGGGTGAAAGCGATCTTTGCGGAAAATACTGCTAACGCAGCCCTTGCCGAAGCTGTCGCCGCCGAAGTTGGCGATGAGGTTGTGATTGCGACACTTTACACCGATGCCTTAAGCGCCGCAGAGGGTCTCGCGCCGACATATCTGGATTATCTGCGCCAGAATGCCCAGACGATTGTTACGGCTCTGACGGGGGCGTAAAGTCAATTTTGGTGTAGACATCCTGTAGCGCCAATGAGCATTGAATGGATGCCAATTCTAAGGTTGCACCGAGTCCAACGGCAGCGGTGTACAACCAATCGCCGTTGGCTTGCCGCAAAAATCGCTCAATAGACGGGGCATCTTGTGCGACTAGCACATATTCTTGCAATGATTCCAGCGCCCAATAACGCTGGAATTTTTTGCCTCTATCGTATTGCTCGGTAGACACTGACAATATCTCGATAATTAATGTTGGGTTGAGCAACGACGGTGGTTTATCCTCGGTATATTCGGGCTGACCACAGACAACAATAATATCGGGATACGCATAAAAGCCGAGTGGGCTAATTTTTAACCGTAACTCGCTTGGGAAAACCAAACACGGGCGCTCACGTAATTGGATATTCAGGGCAGTGATAATATTTCCAACGATAACTGCGTGGTCAAAACTTGCACCTGCCATCGCCAACATCTCGCCCTGAAAATATTCGTGCTTGATGTCGCTCTCACGTTCTAATTCCAGATATTCGGCTTCACTCACAAAATAACGCGGCAACGCTGACATACGATTAGCCTTCTGACTCAGGTGTTTCTGGCGGGGGTGTAAAGCTAATTTTGGTATAGACATCCTGTAATGCCAATGAGCATTGGATAGATGCCAATTCTAAGGTGGCATTGAGTCCAACGGCAGCAGTATACAGCCAATCGCCGTTGGCTTGCCGCAAAAATCGCTCAATAGACGGGGCATCTTGTGCGACTAGCACATATTCTTGCAATGATTCCAGCGCCCAATACCGCTGGAATTTTTTTCCTCTATCGTATTGCTCGGTTGAAGGTGATAGCACTTCGATAATTAAAGTGGGATTCAAGAGTGCTGGTGGCTTATCGTCGGTGTATTTTGGCTCACCACATACGACCACCACATCAGGATATGCCTGAAAATTAATCGCACTCACTTTTAAGCGTAAATCGCCTTGAAAAACAAAACACGGGCGCTTCTCTAATTGATAAAATAACCGGCTGGCAATGGTAGTTGCAATCAGAATATGATTGGGACTCGCGCCCGCCATCGCTAACATCTCGCCCTGAAAATATTCGTGCTTGATGTCGCTCTCGCGTTCTAATTCCAGATATTCGGCTTCAGTCACAAAATAACGCGGCAACGCTGACATACGATTAGCCTTTTGACTAATAGGCGCGAATCGGGATTTTTATGGTCAAAATTGTGCCTTTGCCGGGTGCGGTATCCACATCCACGCTGCCACCATATAAACGGGCGCGGCGCTGCATATTCTGTAAACCCAGACCGCCTGTATCCTGCACCTGTTCGATGCGAAACCCTTGCCCATCATCTTCGACAACCACCGTAAACCAGATCCGGTCATGTTTTGCCGTCACACACAATGTTTTAGCACCTGCATGGCGAATGGCATTGCTGAGAGCTTCATTGATGATGAGGCAAATGGACTCAAAAATGGCGGGCGAAAAGGGTGGGCGCGTATCGGGCGCATCAATTTGAACGCTTAAAACGGCTGGCAAGTGTAAGCGTACTAGCATTTGCTGCAAGCAATTATAAATTGTGAGTTGGTTATCACCGCGTGATTTCAGTTCCAAGATATAATTGCGAATATCTTCAATCACATCATTCAACGCGTCTACCACCGGCGTTAAATTTTCAACTTCAGCGGGATTGCCATTCAAGCGCAGCAGTTCCACCTGCATCCCAATCCCATATAACGACTGGATGATGCCATCATGGAGTTCCATGCCAATGCGTTCACGTTCTTCCAACAGGACCAACCGATTGCGCGATTGATTCATTTCTGCACTGGCAATGGCTAAGGCAGCATAAACAGCAATGGTTTCGACCAAAACTTCATCGTCATCATTAAACAATTCACCATTGGTTTTATCGCATAGGTATAATACCCCGAACAACTGCTGCCCCATCTGGACAGGCACACCCAAGAGGCTCGTCATTCGTGGATGATTTGCCGGAAAACCCACCGAGCGCGGGTCATCTTGGATACGGCTGAGGCGAATCGTATGCCGTTCCCGCATCGGAGCGTGTATCAACCCATGCCCTTGCGGTAGGTGTTCAATCATGGCGATTTCTTCAGGTGTCATCCCAGCAGTTTTAAAATAGCGCAAGCCACTTTTGCCATCCGGGACACCCAACGCCACATAGCGCGTGCTGGTCAGTTCTTTAGATACTTCAGCAATGCGCTGTAAGATACTCTCTAATTCACTCGCTTCAATGGCAAACAAGACCATTGACGCGATTTCTTTGAGGCGACTCAGGACATAAGGCATGATTTTGTTATGACGTTTATCACTATTGAAAGCTAAGGGCAACATTTTGCGATTAAATTATAGCGGATTTCATAACAAACTCCACTCAAAATCAGCTAAAATAGACCAGCAGGGGCAGATGTGTCGTGTTAGATAACATTCACCATTCAGTAATAGGTAGTCCTATGTCAAGAACCATACGTATTTTGATTGCCGATGATCATTCGGTTGTTCGCACAGGCTTAAAGGCGCTGCTGGAACGCCAAGGGCATTTTCGGGTTGTGGCAGAAGCCAGTACTGGTGAAGAATCGGTAGAAGCCGCCAAGATGCATCGCCCGGATGTGGCGGTGCTGGATATTCGGATGCCCGGTATTTCCGGGATAGAAGCGTGCCGCCGCATTGTAGCAGAAGTGCCGGGCTGTCGTATCATTATGCTCACGTCGTATGCCGAAGATGAGTTGGTCATGGCAGCGATTCAAGCTGGAGCATCGGGTTATGTGCTAAAACGCATTGGCGATAATGAATTGGTTCAGGCAGTAGAACGTGTTAGCCGGGGCGAAGGCATGTTAGACCCGGCGATGACTGCCAGCGTCTTTGCCGAAGTCCGCAAATCCACCCAAGCCCAACAAGCTGCGGCTTTTTCGGATTTGACGCCGCAAGAGATGGCAGTGTTGGCGAAAGTGGCAGAAGGCTTAACGAATCGGCAAATTGCTGTCAAATTATTTTTGGGCGAAGGCACCGTGCGGAATTATGTCAGCAGTGTGTTGTCCAAAATTGGGGCAGCGAATCGGGCGGAAGCAGCGGCTTATGCTGTCAAACATCATATCCACCAATTTGTCCCGCCATCAGATGATTAAGCCCAATGAGGAGTGCCGGGGTGATATGGCATCACCCCGCTAACCCTGTTTTGGCATCATCCCCAACGTATTTAGCCAGTGGTCTTCATGCCGGCGGCAATGCCGTTAATGGTTGCCAAGACTTGTTCCAACACTGCTTGATATTCCGGTGTATCGGGCGACATCGTGCGTAATTGGCGCAGCAGTTCGACTTGGATAAAATTCAACGGGTCAACATAGGGGTTGCGCCGTTCTATCGAATACTTGATAGCCGGTGTTTTATCTAGCAATTCGCGCTGTTCAGTAATGGCGCAAATCAAATGCGTCGTCAGCGCATGTTCTGCCTGAATGCGCTGGAACATCTTCTCGCCTAGGGCTTTATCTTCGACCAGCAATGTATACAGCGCCAGAATGCCCATATCGGCTTTGGCAACATCTAATTGGGTATTTTCAATTAATGCCTTAAAAAAGAGCCACTCCCGATACATGGTTTGCAACAGTGCCAAGCCTTCGGGATGGTCGGCACAGTAGCGGTCAAATGCTGTCCCCACACCGAACCAACTTGGCACAATCGCGCGATTCTGCATCCAGCTAAAGACCCAAGGAATGGCTCGCATGGCGGCGAAGCCACCTTTTGCGCCGCGTTTGGAGGGGCGCGAACTAATCCGCAGTTGGGATAATTCGTTGATGGGGGATGCTTGCTGCCAATATTCGATAAAGCCGTCAGTTTCGTAGACAAACTGGCGATATGTCCGCCGTCCATAATCGGAGAGCAGTTCCATCGCTGCCGACCATTCCGGCTCGACCTGATGTTCGCCAGCATTGCCCAAGGATAACATCACCGCGCTTAAAACCTGATGCAAATGTCGCCGCGCAATGTGGCTGTTGCTATAACGATAGGCAATCACTTCGCCCTGTTCGGTAATTTTGATGCCGCCGCGTAGTGATGCGGGTGGTTGCGATAAAATTGCCCGATTGGTGGGTCCACCGCCGCGCCCAATACTGCCGCCGCGCCCATGAAATAATTCCAGCGATACGGTATATTGATCGCACACATCCGCGAGTGTCTGCTGTGCCTGATACAAATGCCAATTAGAAGTCAGATAGCCCCCATCTTTGCTGCTATCCGAATAGCCAATCATGATTTGCTGGCGCATCCGGCGTTCTTTCAGATGTTTCATATACACCGGATTTTCAAACAGCGTCGTCATAATCTGGGGCGCACCCGCCAAATCATCAATCGTCTCGAACAGCGGCACTAAATCGAGATAATTTTGGACGTTGACTTCATGCGCCAACAGCAGCAGTGTCAACACATCCGATGGTTGCTGGCTCATGCTGGCGATAAACGTATCAATCACGCCAGTCCCAAATTGTTGATAGGCGTGGGCAATCATGCGCCAAGTGGCGATAATCATTTGGGTATTGGCGCTAAAATGCGTGGTTTCCGGCGGGAACAACGGACGCGGATTTTCAATTTCGGCAGTGAGCAATGTTTGGCGCTCGGCTTCTGGCATATTCAGATAATCCTGCACCATGCCATAGTAGCGGAATATCTCATCCAGCGCGGCAGCATGTAACCGCGAATCTTCACGAATGTCCAGCGGCATCAACGATAAACCAAACAACCGAATTTTGCGTAACACGCGCCGCAATTTGCCTTCTGCTACACGTCGCCCGCGTGATTGACGTAATGTTTCTTGGATAGCACGTAAATCGATTAGCAAGCCAGAGCGATTTTTGTATTTATCGCGTTCTAGGCGGCGCAGCACCAGTGCCAATTTTTCGCGGTAAAGTTCGCCGGGGAATTTTTCTGGGCGCGGTTTGCCTGCTGAGGGTTCAATCAACACGGCGGCGGGCGCAATATCTTGGGTATCTTCCGTCAGGTGTTCCAACAGAAAATGCAAATCCTTCAAATATTCGTGGCGGGCAGCGTCGCGTAACATCGTCAAGGTTTGCAGCGTGATTTCTGGCGTGACGTTGGGATTGCCATCTCTATCGCCGCCAATCCACGAGCCGAAGCGCAACAACCGATGTAAATCTGACCAATCGGCTTCGGGATAATGCTGTTTGAGGCTGAGATAAATATCGTCATAAATTTCAACGATGGCATCCATAATCACGGAATTGACAAAATATAATCCAAAATCCACTTCATCCAAGACTTGTTTTTGGGTAGCCCGCACCGGGCGCGTTTGCCATAATTCTTCGATTTCTTCAGCAATTTGCGCTTCTAATACTTCGGCTTCGCGTGGCAGCAGGCGGCGCATTTCGCGTTCTTCCATCATCTGCGCGATGTGCCGCAGCTTAATGAGGACTTCTTTACGTTTCGCTTCGGAAGGATGCGCCGTCAGGACAAAACGCAGGCGTACTTCGTTCAACACTTGCCGCATTCGGGCAGCGTCCACGCCCGCGTCGCGTAATTCGCGGATAGCATCATCAATCGTCTCAGTTAAGCGCCCTTGTCCTTCGCGCTCCCGTAAGACGCGAATGCGCTGCTGGTCTTCGGCAATATTAATGAGTTGAAAATAATTACTGAATGCCTTAATAAGAATTTTTTTCTCATCGAGCGTGGTATTTTGGATGAGGGATTGCATTTGGGCGGCAGCATCTTGGCTGCCACTGCGGCGGGCGCGGGCAGTATGGCGGATTTTTTCGACCAATACCAAGGCTTCGCTGCCATGTTGTTCTTCAATAATGGTTCCCAGCAAGCCCCCTAGCAGTTTAATATCGCTGCTGAAAGGGGTATTTGTAGCGATGATGTCATTGCTCATAGTAAATTATCCCGAATAGCAGAACGTGACGTTCACGACTATAGCACGTTTGCTGCTATCCGGCGATAGAAATGGGCAACTCAGTGCCCTTAGAAATAATTGCGTATCAATCACTGCTTTGATTTTCGCGCTCATACCGTACCTCTGCGATAGCTTCATCTATGAGCGTGTTAATTTCCTCATCGGTCATGGTAGATGTTTCTGCTTGAATAGGCGCAAAAATTTCGTCCAGTGTTTTTAAATGGTCATGCGACAAGACATATAAAACACTGTGAGCGCGGTTTTCTACATATTGGCGTAATTGAATAAATTGTTCTGGAGATAATTTATCAATCGCTTCGTACAATACTTCAAGTTCCGAATTTAGGATCATGTCACAACCTCATCAAATAAATGAGCATTTCTAAGGGCTGGTTTGGCATTTTCACGACTAATCGGTATCAAAACTGCTGATAAGTTGGGTCAAGCCGCCGGGAATAGCGGCATCCATCGCCGCATAAATATCCGTATCCAAGTGATAATCCATACCATCTTCGCCAATAATCACGCCTTGCCGCACCTGATACACCGGCACCCATTTATCGCCTTCACGCAGCGTTAAGGGTGTGGTCAGGTTAGTCATATGGTAAATGTGAAAATGATATTCGGTGAGCGCCCCAAAGGTCGGGGATAATGCCGCCGGGGGCGAAAAATCGGCAACGAGCAGATTCAAGGCATAATCCCGCGCATAAACGAGGGGCGTATCCGGGAGTTCTTCTTCAATTTCGCGGATAATCGTTTGCAATAAATCATCGCCATCCTGCGGAGTCCAACGTCCCCCAATCAGTTGATAGCGGCGGGCGTTCTCATCATACTGGAAAAAAAGTTCTGGTTCGCCCGTATGCGGGTGGTTGCGCTTAATCAAGACTTGTGCCACTTTTTCGCGGCGCGATGGGATGGCATTCGGCTCATGCGTCAGGCGGCGTAATTCCAGCGCGTGCAAGAAGGACGCGCCATTATATAAAATATTGTCGCCAATGCCGCGAGTTTTCCAGTCTTCAATGATGCGTAAATCTTTTTCGACATAGGCTGCCAAACTATTGAGCGCATATTTTGCCGTCTGTGATCGAGCGCGAATCATGCCCGTCTCAGGGTCAAAATCCACCATGCCCAAGGTGTGCAGCAGCCGCGCATAACCATACAAGCCAGCACTATCCACCGCACTCAGGCGTTGCGTCATTAGATGATGGATAGGGATTGCATCCTGATTCGATTGTGGGATTTGCCGCAAAAAATGCACAATATCCGTGTTAGACATAACCACTCCAAACAACACAACATCACTAGCGTATACGGTTAAAGCGGCTAGTTTGGTTCACAATAATGGTTGTATCTTTCATTATAGAACAGAAATTTTGTTCTGATACACAAGAAAGCATGAAGACTGTTGAGGTTTCTTTACGTTTTCTAAACAGAAGAGACTTCTTGGTCATCGCTAACCGCATCATCCATATCATATGCCCGCCAACCGAACCGATAAATTTGGCGCATCAAATCGCGCAGGTCATCGGGGTTTTCAAATTCTAGGCGCGTTAGTGGCACGGTAAAAAATTCGATGTAGGGCATAATCGGATTGTGCAAACTGCACCGGGCAATGCAGCGCCGGTAGGCAGTCTCTTCAATACTATGGGGCATAAAAAAAGCGTGGTTGTCTTGGCATTCATGAAAATCTATCCACGAAACAATTTCAGCAATATTCAAATAGAGAAAGCCCCCTTTTGTGACCGTCAGGAGACTGTGTATGCGTGCCATAGCCTTATCATCTCCAGCATTTCACCCGCCGCTATGAAGAGTATAACCCGATTTGGGATTTTGCGGGATATTTTGGGGGGCAATTTTTATTGTCTGTAAATAGGGTTCAAAACCCCCACCTTTAGGTGGGTGCTTTCAGCATTCAGGTCGTGGTGAATTTGTTGCCGACGTAGGTGGCAACAAATTCACACGGACGCTATGATTAATGGATGAAAATCGAACTCTATACATCTTGGCTCATGTCCTATCGTAAAAGTGCCCACGCGGTCTACGACTTAAAATATCATTTGGTGTGGGTGACG
>JALHOR010000125.1 GCA_022842885.1 Anaerolineae bacterium | reverse complement strand
GCCGCGCCCGGAACAATTGATTCATGGCATCATGACGCTGCACGAAAAAATTAAAACTGAACGCATCAAGGACTGGGCATAACATGCAAATTCCTCCTGCTTTAGACCCGGTAAAAGCCGTGCGCGACAAATTTGCCGATGCTGTGCTGCACGATAAACACTTTCGTGATGAAACTACCCTCATCATTGACCCGGCAACCATAACCGATGTGATGCTGTTTTTACGCAACACACCCGGCTTGGTCTATAATTTTTTGTCGGATGTCAGCGCCGTTGATTATTATCCCAATGATTACGGTCATGCCTTTGATGGTACGGGCAAAGATTTTCGCCCGGAACGCTTTGGCGTGTCGTACCACATCTATTCGATGTTGTATAATCGCCGCTTGCGCGTGAAAGTTTTCGCCGCCGATGAAAATCCAGTGGTGACGAGCATGACCAGCTTGTGGCCCGCCGCCAATTGGTTAGAGCGCGAAGTGATGGATATGATGGGTGTGCAATTTGAAGGGCATCCTGACCCACGTCGCCTGCTTATGCCCGAAGATTGGGACGGACACCCGCATCGCCGCGATTATCCGATGGGCAAAGAAACTGTGCAGTTCTCGTTTAATGTTGAAGAAATCATGAAACACAAGCCGTTTGCAACAGAATAATCATTCACGAAAAAGATACGAAGGACACCCTAACAATGTCCGAATTAACCGCAACCAAAGCAACGTGGGAAGGCAGTTTAGAGGCGCTCAAAGGCTTAGTCTCTGAACGCGCGATGACCGGCGAAACCATGCTGTTAAACATGGGTCCCCACCATCCGAGTACGCATGGGGTGTTACGCCTGCTGCTGGAATTAGATGGCGAAGAAATTATCACCGTGCTGCCCGATATTGGCTTTTTGCACACGGGGATTGAGAAAAATATCGAAGATAAATCCTACGAAAAAGGCGTGCCGCTGACGGATCGTATGGATTATCTCTCGCCGATGTCGAACAATATGGCGTTCTGCATGGCAGTGGAAAAATTGGCAGATATTCAAGTGCCGGAACGCGCTCAAATTATCCGCGTGGTGTGCTTGGAATTAGCTCGCATTGCCAGCCATATGGTGTGGCTTGGCACGCACGCACTGGATATGGGCGCGATGAGCGTCTTTTTATACTGCTTCCGTGAGCGCGAAAAAATTCTCAACATGTTTGAGATGGTATCCGGGCAGCGTATGATGGGCAGCTATTTCCGCCCCGGTGGTGTCTGGCGCGATTTGCCCGACCCCTTCTATAAACATGTGACCGATTTTCTGGAATACTTCCTCCCCAAAATTGATGATTACGAATCCATCCTCACCCAAAATCCCATCTGGTTAGACCGCACGCAGGGCGTAGGCATTTTAGAACCCGATGTGGCATTGGCATGGGGCGTCACGGGGTCATCGTTGCGTGGTAGTGGTGTCAATTGGGACATTCGTAAGGCTATGCCCTATAGCGGTTACAACACCTACGAATTTGATGTGCCGTTGGGCGAACATGGCGATGTCTATGACCGCTTCTATGTTCGGATTTTAGAATTGCGCCAAAGCGTGAAAATCTTGCAGCAAGCAATGAAACGCCTGCCGAAAAAAGGTGCTTTCCGCACGGACAATCGCAAATTTGCGCCGCCCCCCCGCAGCGAATTAGGGCAAAGCATGGAAGCCGTGATTCATCACTTCAAATTGTGGACGTATGGATTTGACGCGCCCGATGACGAAGTGTATATCTCGCTGGAAAGCCCGCGCGGTGAAATTGGTTGCTATTTGCATGGCACTGGCGGCAACAAACCGCGCCGTGTCCATTTTAAAACGCCATCGTTCATGCACGTCAGCGCGATTCCGGCACTTTCAGAAGGGGCGCTCATCGCCGATATGATTGCCATCATCGGCAGCGTAGATATTGTACTAGGGGATTGTGATAGGTAGCGATTAGCGGTTAGCCATTAGCTCTTAGCTAAAAACGTAATGGCATTCGTTAAGTGCAACGTATTTCAATCCAAATTTTAAATGATTTAATCATCGGCTTCAGTAACTTAAAGCATAGGCTAAAAGCGAATAGCCAAAAGCGAAACAAGCCGTATGCCAAAGGTAAAATCAATGGCAATCATCAATAATGACAAATACACACAACGCATTAACTGGCATCTGAGCAAATACCCAGATAAACGCTCGGCAGTCATGCCGCTGCTGTATATCGCTCAGGAAGAATATGGGTGGGTCTCGCCCGAAGGCATCAACGAAGTGGCGCAGTTGTGCGATATGGATCCGACGCAGGTCAAATCTATCGCTGGCTTCTACACCATGTACAGCGAAAAGCCCAAAGGCAAATACTGGTTGCAAGTGTGCAACGATTTGGCGTGTGCTTTGCGTGGCGCGGACGAATTTCATCATGACCTGCTGCATCATTTGGGCATTGAAGAAGGTGGCACTACCGACGATGGCTTGTTCACGGTTGAACATGTCATGTGCCTTGCCGCCTGCGATAAAGCCCCTATGCTCCAATGCAATTTCCACTTTATGGAAAATTTGGACATGGCAAAAATGAAGGCATGGATTGAAGAAAAACGGGCGGAATTGGAAAAAGAAAATTCATAATCCCCACCCCTAGCGCACCTTGCGACGGCGCTTCATCCCCTCCCCATTGCATACGGAGGGGACTTTATCACCCCCTCTCCATTATATGGAGAGGGGGCTGGGGGGTGAGGTTAGAGAAAAATGTTGTGTGTTTTAACGGATAGGTAGAGGCGAGCGATGACAAACCCGATTATTTTGTTACGCGGTCAGGAAGTACCCAATATTCATCAATATGATGTGTATGTGCAGCATGGGGGGTATCAAGGGCTGAAAAAAGCTCTCGGTATGTCACCCGATGAGGTCATTAACGAAGTCAAAAATTCTGGGCTGCGTGGGCGTGGCGGCGCAGGCTTTCCGGCGGGTGTTAAATGGAGTTTTATCCCCAAAAATGAACCCGTCAAATATGTCACGGTGAATGCCGATGAATCCGAAACCGGAACATTCAAAGACCGCCTCATCATGGAGACCAATCCGCACCAACTCATTGAAGGCGCGTTGATTTGTGCGTATGCCATCCAAGCGAAAGCCGTGTATATCTATTTGCGCGGTGAATTCTGGGATGTTGCCCATCAATTAGACCAATGCATTGAAGATGCCCGCAAAGACGGTTGGGTTGGCAAGAATATTGGCGGCGGCAATTTTAGCTGCGAAGTGTATACCCATCTGGGCGCAGGCGCGTATATCTGCGGTGAAGAAAGCGCCCTGCTCAACAGCCTAGAAGGCAAACTAGGGCAACCGCGTGTTCGTCCACCTTTCCCCGCGCAAAAAGGCGGTGGCTTATATGGCGAACCCACCGTCGTGAACAACGTCGAAACGATTGCCAATGTGCCGTGGATTATGGTCAATGGCGCGGCGGAATACAAAAAAATCGGCACGGAACAAAGCGCTGGCACCAAATTGTATTGCGTCAGCGGACATGTGAAAAAACCGGGTGTTTACGAACTGCCGTTTACGGCGACTTTCCGTGAATTGCTTTATGATATTTGCGGCGGTCCTTCGGTCGAAGGGCGCAATTTTAAGGCGCTGCTGCCATCTGGCGGGTCGGGTCCCATTGTGCATCTGAATGACCAAGTGTTAGATACGCGCATGAGCTACGAAGATACTGCCAAAATCGGCACAATTATCGGCTCGGCATCGCTCATCGTTATGGATGACAGCGTGGATATTACGTGGGTCGCCAGCAAAGTCACCAAATTCTTTAAGCACGAAAGCTGTGGCAAATGCACGCCCTGCCGCGAAGGGACGTATTGGCTGGATAAGGTCATTGACCGCATTCTGGCAGGCGAAGGCAGACCGGAAGATGTGAAACTTATCGAGAATGTGGCGAAAAACATGGCGGGCATCACATTATGCGCGTTGGGTGAATTTGCCGCGAACCCGATTATTCATACCATCAAAAACTTCCCAGATGACTTTAACCAGCATGTGGCGAAGAAAGCAGAAACTAAACCGGTGCCAGCGAAGAAATTAGCAGCAGCGGGCGATTAAATGTTTGCCCTCACCCCCTGCCCCCTCTCCCAAAGGGCGAGGGGAATCAAGTCCCTCTCCTGTGGGAGAGGGATTTAGGGTGAGGGCTTGGTTGTACGCCTGATACCAATATCATCCTTGAGAATAATTAAAATCAATCTATGACGCATTCTGAACACGACCAGCCCACAATATCCCCTCCTGCCGATGATGAACCATCATTGGCGGTGGTAGCCGATACTGAGAACAATAACACAGTGGCTGAAGGTTGGTTGGAAGCGCCAGCAACACCGGAAATCGAGCAAAGCGCGGACGATGCGCCAGAAAAATCAAAACAGATGGTGATGCCAAACGCGGATGATGTGCGTTTGCAAGAACTCAATTTAGCGATTGAGTTACATCCTGATGCGGCAGTCAATTATTTGTTGCGTGGTGAGTGGTTCTTGGCAAAAAATCAACAGTATCTTGCCAAAGATGATTTTGCAGCGGCACTAGACTTGGCAGAAACACAGTTAGAAACCAGTGTTTGGGGCTTCACTGATCAATGGGTACGCGATAGAGCGTTGGCATATTTAGAAGACATCGAATTATAGTGTTGTAGTGGGCAAGAAACAGTTATAATCACGTTGTCCTATAGATGAGGCGCAATAAACCCAATGAGCGATGATAATCAAATGCCGGACTGGATGGATGACGAAGTAAAGCGCAAGATGAAGCGCCGCGCAGGGATTAAGCGTCCCGGTTGCACCATTGGATTGATAGTATTGTTGGTGGTGATTATTCCGTTGGTGTGTATCGGTGCATTTGTCCCGTTGATTTCATGGGCATCCAATTCATTGCAAGACATGGGCGATACCGCCAACGAATTCATGCTGGCAGTCCGCGATAATCAATATCAGATTGCATTTGAATTCTTGACCGATAGCACACAGCAGCAAATCGGACACAGCGAAAATTTGATAGCACAGTTAGATGGTCGCCCAGAAGATTGGTGGTTCAATTCTTTTGATATTAACAACAACATTGGGCGCGTCACTGGCACGGTACAAGTCAACGGCAGTCAGCGCAATATCCTGATAATCCTATATTATGTGGGTGAGGTATGGCGCGTTGAAAGTGTTATTTATTAGGTTAATGATATTTTTCAAATTGTGTTTAGCCCTCACCCTAGCCCACCTTGCGACGGGGCTTCATCCCTCTCCCAAGGGGAGAGGGACTTCACATCCTACTTGTTTTTTTGCTCCCCTTTTCCTGTGGGAGAAGGGGCAGGGGATGAGGGCTGATTAGCTACAAAATTGTATGAATTTATGTGTGTCATGATTAAAATGCGTACCAGCGTCAGTGAAGACAGGTGAGCGAAGATGGTCAAAATCGTTATTGATGGCAAAGATTACGAAGTTCCCGCCGGGGCGAATCTGGTAGACGCCGCGAAGAATGCTGCCGGCAATGATATTCCGGTGTTTTGTTATCATCCCAAGATGGAACCCGTGGGCATGTGCCGCATGTGCATTGTCGAACTGGGCATGGAAGAAATAGACCGCGAGACCAAACAGCCTGTTCTGGATGACAAAGGGCAGCCCAAAGTCCGCTGGATGCCTAAATTGCAAACGGCTTGCACGCAAAAAGTCACGCCGGGGATGCATGTTCGTACTGCCACAAAATTGGTGGAAGATGCGCGTCAGAACGTCATCGAATTTTTGCTGACGAGTCACCCGCTGGACTGCCCCATCTGCGATAAAGGCGGCGAATGCCCCCTGCAAAATCTGACGATGGCGCATGGACCCGGTGGCAGCCGCATGGTCTTTAACGACAAACTCAAACTAGATAAACATGTGCCGTTGGGCGATTTGATTTATCTGGATGAAGAACGCTGCATCCAATGTGCGCGGTGCGTGCGTTTCCAAGATGAAATTGTCGGTGACGATGTGTTGGCATTCCATGAACGCGGGCGCAGTTTGCAAATCATCACCAACAGTGACCCCGGTTTTGATACATACTTCAGCGGCAACACCACCGATATTTGTCCGGTGGGGGCGCTAACGACGGCTGATTTCCGGTTTGGGGCGCGTCCGTGGGAATTGACCGAAGTGCCGAGCATTTGCCCGCACGATGCCGCTGGTAGCAATATTAGCCTCAGCACACGCTTAGACCGCGATGCTGGCGGCAAAGCCGTTATCAAGCGCGTCATGCCCCGCCAGAACGAATATGTGAATGAAATTTGGATTAGCGATAAAACGCGCTTCGGGCATCATTTCACCCGCAGCGAAGACCGCTTGTTACACCCCATGCTGCGGCGCGGCGATACCCTCGCGCCAACCACATGGAAAGATGTTTTTGCACGAGTCGCGGGCGATTTAAAAGCGGCGGGCAGTGATGTCGCCGTGATTGCCGGGGGCGCGATTACCAACGAAGATTTATGGGAACTGAAACAACTTGCCGCGGGCTTAGGCAGTGAACGCCTCGGCACATGGACACCGACGTACGGCGGCGCAGATTTAGTCGCCAAAGTCGGCGTAGGTAAAGGCACGAACCTGAAAGATTTGGGCAAAGGTGATGCAGTTTTGGTTATCGCCTCGGACTTAGAAGAAGAAGTCCCGATGTGGCGCTTACGCCTGAAACAAGCACAAGACCGGGGCGCGTATTTGGTGGTTGCCAATGCCCGCCATACCCGCCTAGAAGATTTCGCCACGCAAAAAGAACGCAATGGCAAACCAGTCTCCGGCGCGACCATTCGCTATAATGTGGGCGAAGCTGCCCATGTGATGCACGAACTCAAGACGCGCTACCCGGAAATTGCTGAAAAATTAGCGGGCGCAACCAATTTGGTCATTGTGGCGGGCGCCGAAGGCTTGACGCTGGATGGCAGCAAAGCACTCATGCAAGCCGCCGCCAATTTCCTGATTAGCAGCGGGCATGTGGGCAAAGCCAATAATGGGCTGATGTCGCCGCTGCCGGGCGCGAATGGCATGGGCTTACATTATATGGGCTTCACGCCAGAAAATACGCAGCACATCATGGCGAACCCGCCCAAAGTGTTGATTGTGGCACAAGCCGAACCGGGCGAAGATGACCCAACCGCCGCTGCATGGTTAAGCAAAGTTGAAACGGTTATTACGCTGAGTCTGTTCCCAGATAAGACCACGCATTACGCCACCTATGCGCTGCCTATCCAGAGTTTTGCAGAACGCGATGGCACATTTGTCAACGGGGAACGGCGCGTGCAGCGGTTCTATACAGCGCAGGGACCCATGGGCGAAGCACTGCCCGCCTGGAAAATCGTCGCCGGAATGCGCGAAGCCTTGGGACAGGCAAAACCCAAAGTTTCGGCAGCCGCCGTTATGCTGGAAATCAGCAATAAAGTTCCGGCATTCGCAGGTTGCACCTATAAAGACTTGGCAAAAGTTGAAAAACAATTCCCAGATGTCGGTGGCGCAGATTTGTATTATGGCGGCACGGCATACGACAACAAAGGCGGCTTGGGCGTGCAGATTGCCACCAGTGCTGATGCAGGCGAAACTCCAGCAGTGGCGGATGTGACGCTGCCCGCCGTACCGAAAGCAAAAGATGGTGAACTGCTGCTGCTGCCAACGACTCGTTTATATAATCGCAGCCATGTGTTCAAACCAAGTGTCTTAGTCCATCCCCGCGTGCTGCTGCCGTATGTCGAACTGAACGAAGCGGACGCGCACAAATTGGGCGTGCAGCCGGGTGATGTGGTCGAAATTGCCTTTGGTGATGATACGGTGCGGGTTCGCGCTGGCATCAACGGCACACCCGCCGGAGTCGCGGTGCTGCCGCGCGAATTGGCAGACAAAGCAACGCCGTTCCTACCCACATCAGGGACGATTAAAAAAGTAACCGAGCCGGTGCTGGCGTAAGCATACTGAGGAATTGAGTCATGAATCGAAATCGGCTTATCATAGGTGCAATTGTGCTGTTTGTGGTGGTGTTTGCCATCGTGGCACTCATCGCCAATATCGGCGGCATTATCGAATGGGTGGGCGGCGCGATTGATTTCTTGCTGAATCCGCAGCAGCGTATCGCTACCATTATCCCCTGCTCCGAATCCGATGGCTGTAAACTGCTGCACCCGATTGTCTTTGGGGTGGTGTTTGCGCTGGTCATCGTCACGGGCTTTGCCTATACGACGCTGTTAGAACGTAAAATCATTGCGTGGTTGCAGCAGCGGTCTGGTCCCAACCGCGTGGGTCCGTTCGGGTTGATGCAACCGGCGGCAGATGCGGTCAAACTCATCTTCAAAGAAGACATCATGCCGGATAGAGCCGATAAATGGGTTTATCTGATTGCGCCGATGGTCAAAGTGATTCCGACGTTGATTGTGCTAGCAGTCGTGCCACTGGGTCCCGATATTATCATTCCTTGGTTCGATGGCAATTGGTATCAAGTGCCGTTGGGCTTGTCCGATGTGAACGTGGGCATCTTGTGGATTTTGGGTATCACGAGCATTGCGACCTATGGCATTGTGCTGGCGGGTTGGTCAAGCAATAACAAATATGCCATGTTGGGTGCTGTGCGCTCTACGGCACAGATGATTAGCTACGAACTGAGTTTGGGCTTAACAATGGCAGTTCCGGTGATGATTGTCAGCAGCATGAGCATCGGCGACATCATTGATGCCCAAGCAGGCAGCCCATTAAATTGGTTTGTCTTCCAAAATCCATTGGCGGCGGGCTTGTTGATTATTGCGCTGTTTGCCGAAGTGAGTCGTTCACCGTTTGACTTGCCGGAAGCCGAACAAGAACTGACTGCCGGGTTCATGACTGAATACAGCGGCATGAAATTCGCTATGTTCATGATGGCGGAATATTTGGGCATGATTGGCGTTGCGGTCATTGCCTCATCGCTGTTCTTCGGCGGCTATCATCTCATTCCGGTGACGGCTGCGCCGATTATGGGACCACTGATTTTGATTGGCAAAGTGGTTGCCTTTCTATTCTTGTTCATCTGGGTACGCGCTACCTTGCCGCGCATTCGCTATGACCGCCTGATGCAGTTCGGCTGGAAAGTCATGCTGCCCTTGGCGTTGCTGTCCGTCGCTTGGACTTCTATCTCAGTGGTACTCGGCGATGTCTCTGGCAGTCCAGTGGTCTATGGCATCGTGTCTGGCATTTTCTTTGTGGTTGTCGTTGCGGCGGGCTTCTTCTTCCTGCGCGAATCAGGCGACCCGACAGCCGAAATCGAAGATGATTTGGCAGATGACCCGGTGGTGACTGGGGAACGGCGCGGCTTGGCATGGATTGTCCTGAATCTCGTCGGTGGCTTGATTGCAATTCCGTTTGCATTGGTGGAAATGCTGGTCAAGAGCCTAGAAAGCGTGGGCAAAACCGCGCAACCCTTGTCTGACGAAACTGCCATTGTGCCAGTCAATACTGAAGCGGCGGCGACGAAATCCGGCGGGGATTAATATCTAGTGCTGAGTGCTGAGTCAAAAACGCAATGGTGCAAAGAAAAATTTTCACCACCGAGGCACTGAGCCACAGAGATTTCACTGAGAAAATCATGTCAAGCGTGTAGGGGTGAACCTATGTGTTCGCCCACACTGTCAAGATAAGCAGTAACCATTTTGGGCGGGTTGTTATTTGTTCCATTCATTATTGTCAATACGACATGCGGCAGTTGCTAATAGCTAACAGCCAAAAGCTCATCGCTAACAGCTAAAAAGGGAGACGCCAGTGAACATTATCAAAGGGTTTGCGACGACTTTTAAACACCTCTTAGAAGAACCGGTCACGCTGCAATATCCTGAACAGATGAAGCCGTTTAACCCCCGTTATAAGGGGCGTCATCATCTGCGCCGTTACGAAAACGGCTTGGAAAAATGCATCGGCTGTTCATTGTGTGCGGCGGCTTGCCCGGCAGATGCTATCTGGGTCGAAGCGGCAGAAAACACCGATGAAGAACGCTACAGCCCCGGTGAACGCTATGCCAAGACCTACGAAATTAATATGCTGCGCTGCATCTTTTGTGGCTATTGCGAAGATGCTTGCCCGACCCAAGCGATTGAATTGGGGCATGAGCATCAATTGAGCTTTACGGATCGCCGCGATGCCATCTTCACCAAAGAGATGTTGATTGATACGCCTGTGGGCAAGGCAGAAGGCACACCGCGTCAGGTCGAGCCGGGGGTGTATACGCGCTCTATTCCTGATATGCCGGATGCGAAGTAGGGGTTAGCTTTTAGTAGCTATTCCGTAAATTCTGGTTGTAGGGTCGAGGCATGCCTCGACCCTACGGAAAATTTATTTTTCAGATTATTCTACCAACCAGAATTATAGGGGCGCGAAATATCGCGCCCGTTTTGCGAGACGATTTTTTCAAAAAAACTGGTGGCAAAACTGAAACCGCCATTCGCCAAAAGTGCTTGATTGTGTTAAACTTCACGCACTCAGATTCATCCACACGGGATACCGACTCATGAGTATAGAAGTTCTCCTGTTTATTGCCTTTGGGGGGCTGGCAATTGCCTTTGCTGTAGGGATGATTCTCAGCAAAAATGCCGTCCATAGTGCGTTGTTCTTGATTGGTAATTTTGGCTGCGTGGCATTTATGTTCCTAATGCTTAACGCGCCTTTTATCTCGATGGTGCAAATCGCGGTTTACGCGGGCGCTATCATGGTGCTGTTCTTATTTGTGATTATGTTGTTGGGCGCGGAAAAAACAACCGATACCACATCGCAGCGTTTTCCGTGGCTAACGGGGGTGGCAACCTTCCTAACGATTTCGTTGCTCATCGCGCTAGGGCTACCTTTGTTAAGCGGGTTTACGCTCCCTGCCTACCAAGGGGCTGACCCATTAGTGCGCGTGACCAATGCCGCCGTTGACCCCACCCTGCTTATCTCGCCGGAAACACCCCCCACTGCCGATACCTCTGAAGATGCCGAAGCCCTGCCCGAAATTGTTTATGGGCTGCATCTGACGGTGCAGATTAGTGGTGGCACGTTGGCAGCGCCGGTGGTGTTTGACGATATTCTGTTTGGGGAAACGACCGATTTTGCCAGCCTCCCCGCCGGAGACTATACGGTAACGCTGCTGCGTACCGATACTGGCAGTCCAGTGGCGCGTCCGCTGCCCGTCACCTTTGCCAATGGACAAGTGCTGACCTTGACGGCATTCGGCGAACTTGACCTGAATACCAGCACGTTGGTGGATTTGGAAATTGTCCAAAATAGCCTAGAAGCGCCCCAAAATGCCGAAGGGCGTTTGCTGCTGTTTAACGGCTATACGGATCCTTTCGTGCCGCTATCACTTGTGGATTTGGGCGGCAACCGTGCGTTGGATATTCGTACTACCGATGGCACGCCAGCGATTATTGACCCGGTTTTGGCGGAAGATATTCGTTATGGTGAAGCGCCTATCGTGGCAACCTATCCCAAAGGCACGTATACACTAGCCATCGTGCAGCCCATTTTCACCATTTCCCAAACCGAAAGTGGCGACCAGCGGCGCACCATCAGCGATTACGAAATTATCCATGAACTCAATAATTTCACCATCAATGCTGATGAAGAACTGCCGCTGCTGCTAGTGAAAAACGGTTTGCAACCCGTCACCGATGATACCGCACAGCCCGGCTTACAAGCCGCCCCGATCTTTGAATTTCAATCGGTGGTGCTGCGCGATTCTGCCATCCAGACTAATCCAACCTTTGGTAGTCCCGGCGGCGTGGGGCTGATATTGTTCACCACGTATCTGCTGCCTGTGAATTTAGTGGGCTTGCTGCTGCTGGTAGCATTAATTGGTGTTATCATCGTGACTCGTCCATTTGGCGAAAAACAACAGCGGCGGGGCAATATTCGCCGCAAAGTCAGCCGTCCGTTGGTGAGCGTTATCAACCAGCAAACGGGCAGCGATGTGGTGGTCGAGCAGCCCAAACTGCCTGCGGGCGAAGAACAAAAATAGTAAATCAATATTCCTCACCCCCCAACCCCCTCTCCACTTCGTAGAGAGGGGGCGATGTTCCCCTCTCCATGTAATGGGGAGGGGTTAGGGGTGGGGATAATAAAGATGATTGAATTTTTACTCTTGCACTCTTATCAATTAGCAGCACTGGATTTATATTCAAACGGGAGAAAAATTCATGCCTCCTGCCGTACCTACAGAATTTTTTGTCATGCTCAGTATGATTTTATTTGCACTGGGCGCGATGGGCGTGTTATTGCGTAAAAACGCCATTCTTGTTTTTATGTCGGTAGAGTTGATGCTGAACTCAGCCAATTTGGCACTGGCGGCATTTGCCCGCCAATGGAACGAAATGGACGGGCATATCTTCGTCTTTTTTGTGATGACGGTTGCTGCGGCTGAGGTGGCGATTGGGCTGGCGCTGATTGTTGCCATTTTCCGCCACAAACAAAGCATCAACATTGATGACCTGCATCAATTGGAAGGATAATCATGCATACGGACTCTTATCCGCAACTGATTCCGCTGGTCATTCTCATCCCGGCAATCGGCGCGTTCATTAATCTCTTTTGGGGCAAACGCCTGACTGAGCGCGTGTCTGGGTGGATTGGGATTACGGCGGCGCTGCTATCGTTTGTGATTTCGTGGCTGATTGTCAGCCATGTTCACGGGGCGCATGGCGCGGGCAGTGTGGTCAACCCACCTGCTTTTTTTGATGGCTGGATTCGCATTGAATCCATCGGGCTAGATATTCCTTGGCAATTCCGCGTAGACCCCATCACCAGCGTCATGTTGTTGGTGGTGACGGGCGTCGGTTCGCTCATCCATATTTATTCGATGGGCTACATGCACGGCGACCCCAAATTCTCGCGTTTCTTCGCTTTTTTGAACATGTTCTTGATGTTCATGCTGATTCTCGTCACGGGCAACAACTTCCTGATGATGTTCGTGGGCTGGGAAGGCGTCGGTTTGATGTCGTACCTGCTCATCGGCTTCAATTGGGATAAAGGCGGCGCGTTAGGGCGCAAAAATGCCAATGCTGCCCGCAAAGCTATGATTGTTAATCGTGTGGGCGACTTCGGCATTTTGATGTCGGTGTTCTTGATTTTCTGGACGTTTGGCACGCTCAATTTTTACAGCCCCGGCGAGACCGCCAATGTGTGTTATGCATTGGAAGTGAATCACTTAGGCGAATGTGAAAAGAAGGGCGAACACAGCGAAACCGAAGGCGAAGGCGCGGCGGTTGTTCCGGCTGAAGGCGAAACAACGGCTGAAGGCGAACATTCCGAAACCGAAGCCACCACTGCCGAAGGCGAACATTCTGAAACAACTGCCGCTGAAGGCGAACACGGCGAAACCGAAGCCACCACCGATGAGCATGGTGAAACGACTACCGCTGAAGGTGAACATGGCGAAGAAGCCGAAGGTGAACACGGCGCCCCAGTTGCTTTAGAAGATATTGATAACAGCCAATTTGAACCGAAACAATTGGGTGTCTTTGGGCAGACCAAATATTACATGGAACTCCCCGAAGGCGACGCCGGACGCATGATTAGCTTCGGTCCCTTTGAACTGGATTTCGGGCAAGTCTTATTCCTGATTTTGATATTTATGATGCTCGGTGTAGCGGGCAAATCGGCACAAATCCCGTTGTTTATCTGGCTACCGGATGCTATGGCGGGTCCTACGCCCGTGAGCGCGTTGATGCACGCCGCCACGATGGTGACAGCCGGCGTGTTCTTGCTGGTGCGTTCCAATGTCTTTTTGGATTATGCCCCAGAAGCGCGGTTTGTCATTGCCATCATCGGCTCAACAACGGCGCTCATGGCGGGGTACATCGCCATTGGGCAATGGGACATCAAGCGTGTATTGGCATATTCGACGATTTCGCAGCTTGGGTTCATGGTGGCTGCCGTCGGTTTAGGCGCGTATGTGGCAGCGATTTTTCACTTGGCGACGCATGCGGTCTTTAAGGCGCTCTTGTTCTTGGGCAGCGGTTCGGTGATTCACGGCGTTGAACATGGACATCATCATGGTCACGGTCATGGGCATGATAGCCATGATGACCACCACGACGACCATGCCGCGCATCATGATGATTTTGACCCGCAGGATATGCGAAACATGGGCGGTCTGGGAAATCGGATGCCGCTAACCTATATCACCTATCTGTTCGGCACATTTGCGCTGGCAGGCTTGCCCTTCTTCGCAGGCTTCTGGTCAAAAGACGAAATTCTTGCCGATGCTTGGCATGTCGGTTTTGACGAAGGGCATCTTGAAGGGTATATCGTGTTGGGCTTGCTCTTGGCAGCGGCGGCGTGTACGGCATTTTATATGTGGCGGCAAGTGCAAATGGTCTTTCATGGGCAACCCCGCAGCGAAGGTGCTGCCAACGCCCCCGAAAGCAGCGCATGGATGGTCATACCGCTGCTTATTCTGGCATTCTTTAGCTTTACGATTGGCTTCATGAATGTACCGACCAATGGTCCCTTCCATGGGTTCTTTGGTTGGAAAGACTACGAATTTAAGCATTTCCTAGAATCAAGCGTCCCTTCACTCACAGGGAAAACGCCGCTAGAGTTTAACTGGCTGTTGGCGATTGGCGCGGTGGCGCTGGCATTTGCAGCAATTGCTTTTGCTCATTCGCGTTATGCCGGCGATAAAGCTCTCGAAAATCGGGAAGACCCGAATATTGCCAATCGGCTTGACCCGCTGTATGCCAATCGGGCGACGCGCCAAATTTGGAGCCTTGCCAATGCCCGCATGTATTGGGATGAAATTTACGGCGCATTGATTGAACAGCCGTATAATCGCCTCGCAGATTTCTTTGCGAATGTGGTGGATTGGCGCTTCTTGCACGATTATTTCCATGATACGGTGCTAAAGAAGGGCTATGATACTCTTGCGGGCTTGTTGGCGCGTCCGTTTGATTTGGGTATTATTGATGGCGCAGTGAATGGCGTTGGTTGGCTGATAGGCTTCTTTAGCGGACGGATGCGCGGGTTGCAAACGGGCTATGTGCGGACGTATGCCGTCGTGCTGTTATTCGGCGTGGTGGTGGTGATTGTATTGATGCTGCTGCCGTTAATTCAGGCGCGGGCAGGGCAGTAAAAACAAAGTGCTAAGGTACTGGGGCGCGTAGACACAGCCCACCGTGCTGAGTTTTAGCTCCAGTCCTTAATATCTAGCCATAAACAACAGTTCATTTTTCAGTAGAAGATAACCCATATTGTTCGATGAATTGGTGAGTCTTCTATATAAAGTCGTATTCTGCAAAACATCTTTTTGTGTCCAAGCACAAAAAGAGTCATGATGTAACAAGGCAGTTTTTTACTAGGGACTGAGGACTAGGGACTGACAACTCAGCACTCAGCACTGAGAACTCAGCACTTAAGGAGAAACCATGTTTGAAGGTCTTTCAATTACAACCATCGTATTATTTCTGCCCCTAGTCGGCTTTACG
>JALHOR010000124.1 GCA_022842885.1 Anaerolineae bacterium | reverse complement strand
ACTGGTAGGCAATTGTCCACCAGTCGCTTGTCTCCCCTCTCCCTGTGGGAAACGGGTTGGGGATGAGGGCGAAAACTCATCCTGCAACGGTGTGGTGGAAAGCCCCTCTCCTAGCCGCTCTGCGGCGATGGGGAGAGGGGTTTGGGGTGAGGGCAAAAACTGCTCAAACAACCCCAATTCGTTGTATTTCGCATTCAACCAGCGAGTAAACGCCACTGCCTGATACCACGAAACACTATCGCGGGGATAGTTATCATATTGGGCAGTAGCCGCGCTCATCTCTTGTTGAATATATTCTTTTGGAAAATCTTGCCACCACTGTTCATTCGCAAACCCATCTTCGGCATCCACAAATGCCTGAAATTGAGCATGGGTAATGAGGTATTTAGCGATGTAAAAGGGCTTCACCGTAAAAGTTTTGCCTTCAATTTCGATTTCACCGCCGGGGTTGATAGGCAACCAAGTAATATCAGGAATAGCCCTCACCCCTGTTGCCCTCACCCTAAATCCCGAAGCGTTGTCGCTAGGTTCGCCTCCCGATGGGAAAGGGACTTCAATACAACCTACGCCACGCCGGGTATCGCCAATCGTTGCCAAACGTTCCCCAATCCAACGCCGGCGCTGATGGTTCGTTTCGATGATGTCCAGTTCACGCAGCAGGCGTGCCTGTTCCAGTTCAATGAAATCCTGCTCAACAGTGTTAAATTCGGGCTTGAGCCGTTCCTGCATGGCGTAGACCAGCATCAACCGTTCTTGATTCCAGCGCAGATAATCAAAATTTTTGTCGGGTTCGCGGTCTTTTTTGGTCTGCCATTCATGCGCTGCATTCCGCACTTGCCGCAGCAAAATCAAATCTTCCTGCGCTTCCGCAATCCAGTTTTTCAGCCGTTCCCAACTGCGGAACAACGCTTCATGCGCGACTTCGACTTCTGCAACCTCAGCCCTCATCCTAAATCCTGTTGCGTTGTCGCTAGGTTCGCCTTCTGGTGGGAGAAGGACTTGCTCCCCTCGCCCTTTGGGAGAGGGGTCGGGGGTGAGGGCAAGCGCATCCATCACCAATAAGCGGGCATCGGTAAAAGCATGGATGAGCCGCAGCGATGGTTCATCAAAACGGCTGATGGGGCAGCGACGGCGTGTGGCAGTGCCGCGTTCATCTACTTCCACCAATTCACGGAAAACCTGCCCCAACAGCGCCTCTTTGTCCGGCAACACTAACTCGGCAAACGTCTGTTCTGCCCGCGTACCAATTGCGCCCGCAATACCGCCCAAGTCAGCATAATCGGCAAAAGTGAGTTTGCGGTCATGGCGTTTATCGGCAATTTTATAAAGTTCATCCAGCGCATACGCCATCAGCGCCAATGCCCCGGCATCGCTGCCCATGTCGCTCAAAATTTGTTCCGGCAAACCCACTTCTAATTCAATCGCCGCTAATTCCGCCGGGCGCTTAATCATCTGTGCCAATGCGCCGGCTGTCGGTGCTGCCAGATGAAACGATGCCATATTCAGCAGCGTTGCCAGTTCCGGCATTTCAATCGCCCGATGCACAAAATCATGCCGCATGGTGACGATGACCCGCACGCGCGGTTGTTCTGCTAATGCCATTAACATGTGCGAAAATGGCGCAATGCTCTCTGGTTTTGCCAGCGTGAACAATTCTTCAAACTGGTCTATGAATAACAAGACTTCTGACCACGCGGGTGCTTTGAGCATTTCCAATGCGCCCATCAGCGTATCACACACGGTTTTAGGGTCAGCCAGCATATCCTGAACGAACTGCATTTTGACACGCCGCAAATCAAAAGGCGACGGGCGCAGCGGTTCAAATGTTTTGAGGATGGCTTCAAATAATGCCGCGAAGGGATGGTCGCTTTGCCCCGGCGTGAATTGCACCACGAACCAATCTTTGCTGCCCGTGTTCTCATCGCTGATAGCATTCGCTTCTAAACGCGGCAGCAAGCCCGCCCCCACCAGCGACGATTTGCCGCTGCCACTCGCGCCGACCACCGCCGCAAAATGACTCGCTGCGATGCGCCGCACCAATTCATCCGTTTCGCGTTCTCGCCCGAAGAAAATGGGAGCATCGTCTTTTCTAAATGGACGCAAGCCCGGAAACGGCGACCCTTGCCATATTTGCGTCGTAATCGTGATGATTTGCTGTTCGGCGGCAGGCGATATAGGCGCTTCTGGCATCGGTGGTGCTTGTGTTTGTAAGCGTTGCAGCAGCCGCACAACCACATCTTCAAGATGAGTCTCAAATTTTTCACGGAAATCGGCTGGTGTAGTGTATGAATTCACACCGCGTCGGATTTGCCCGGAAGTAGGGTCATAAAATAAATCGGATTTAAAAAATTCATCTACGCGGCGATATTGGTCTCTGGCTTTATCGTCAAGCGGGTCTATCGGTGGTTTTTCGCTGCGGCGATACATCATCGTTTGCGGACGGGGACTATTGAGCGCATCCAGCAGTTCATAATGGGTACCAGAGAGATACGAGACGCCATTCATGGTAAACGGTGTCCCCATGCGCGACCAAAAAATCACCACCACAATATCACAATCGGAGGGCTTCGGCAGTCCAGCGTCAATCGCAGCTTGCGGTGATAGCGTCGCCAGCATGGGCGTATCAGCACCCGGTTTATCCCATGCCACGACCCGGAACTGCACTTTCTCACGGAATGCCGGGCGATTGGGCAAGCGTTCTAAAATTTCGATAACGGCTTTGCGCTCATCATTCACATCGCCCGGTGACGAAAGAAATACCCGTAGATTCGGCGTCCATTGTATAGCCGTCATGCTGACATCCTGTGCGCGAAAGAGTGGTTTCCTAGTCTGTAAGTGTAGCGCAAAGTGCCGATTTCATCACCTTTCCCTTGCTATTTTGCCGGATGAACAGCACACTTGCAGCATCTTTGCCGATAATCTATCTCAGAGAAGTGTTATGAACGAAGCCTTTCACATTCAAGGAAATTATCCCTTACACGGGGAACTGCGTCCGCAGCGGTCAAAAAATGCGGCACTGCCGATGATTGCGGCGGCATTAATTCCACAAAGCGGGCAGACTATTTTGCATGGTATTCCCGATATTGCCGATGTGCGGCTGGCATTGCAGCTTGCCCAAGACGTTGGCGCACAAGTGGATTATGATGCTCATACGCATACTGCCGTCATTGATGCCAGCGGCGTGAATACCGGGGTGCTGCCCGCTGAACTGAGCCAAAAAATGCGCGGGTCGGTGCTATTTTTAGCGCCTTTGCTGCTACGGATGGGGTCAGTTGAACTGCCGGGCAGCGGCGGTTGTGATATTGGCACGCGCAAAATTGATTTTCATCATCGCGGGTTTGCCCGTTTGGGCGCAGAAGTTGAATCCTATGAGGATGGCACAACCATCATTCGCATGGAACAGCCCAAACTCAAAGGTACGCTGCTTTATCTGGATATGCCCAGCCACACCGGCACCGAAAATTTGATGATGGGCGCAGCACTCGCTGATGGACAAACCATCATCGAAAATGCATCGGTTGAGCCGGAAGTGATTGATTTTGGCAATTTCTTGATTGCCATGGGCGCAGATATTCAGGGGCTTGGTACACCAACATTGTTTATCAACGGCGTAAAATCGCTTCATGCCATCGAATACACCCCGATTGCTGACCGCTTGGTGATTGGTTTGTTGCTGATGAGTACCGTCATGACGGGCGGCGACATCACCTTGCACGATACCGAACCCACCCATTTGCGCTTGGTGAATGCCAAACTAGAGCAGATGGGCGCACAAATTTCGGTTTCTGGCAAATCAATACGCATCCAGCGCCAACCCAATTCGCCATTGAATCCCATCAACATCACCACCCATCCCTATCCGGGGTATCCAACGGATTTGCAACCGTGCATCGCTGCCCTCTCGACAATTGCCGATGGCAAGAGTTACATCCGTGAGCGTATCTTTGAAAATCGCTATGATTTTGTAGATGGCTTATTGGCAATGGGCGCGGATTTGCTCATCAGCCAAAGCGATGTGTTGGTGGTGAACGGTGTAAAATCGCTGAAAGCAGCACGAGTCCGGGCTGCCAGTATCCGGGCAGGGGCAGCGTTATTGCTCGCTGGCGTGGGTGCTTATGGCGATACCTATATTGATAATATCTATCAGATTGACCGTGGACACGAAGCTATCGAAACCGTGTTAGCCAGTCTTGGCGCACGCATCACCCGTCTGAAAACCGAAAAAGCCAACGAACCAATTTTAGAACCCGCCTAGTCACCATAACAACACGGCTTAATCGGCGTTCATAGGACTCAATCATCGGGGGTGATTGAGTCATTTTGGTTTTGCGATTATACTAAAGCGTGTAAAGCAATATTCATGAGGTTGACAGTGTGGAACATGCGTTAATCGTTATGGTGATGAGTGGTGTGGAAGATGGTTCACTGCTCAAATTTCGCCCTGATAAGACGGGTGAATTGCATGAGGAACAGTGGTCACTCAACATTGGGCGGCGCGATGAAAACGATGTATGTTTGCGGAACGACACCTTTGTTTCGCGGCAACATGCTCGGTTACACTGGAGAGATGAACGCTGGTGGCTGGAAGACTGCGACAGCACCAATGGCACTTTCTTAGAAAACATGGACGATTTTTTTCTGGATCGCCGTGTGAAAGGGATTGTGCCACTCGACGAAGGACAGTTATTCCGTGTTGGACGGACGTGGCTGCGGATTCAGCCTAATGAGTGATGCTATGTCAAATATTCCGCTAAAAGATCTTCTCATCAGCGCCCGGCAAGAAGCCCACCGGATGCGCCACTTTTTCTTAGGAGTGGAGCATTTGTTCATTGCCCTGTTAGAAATCAAAGGGGGACTCACTGCCAGCATCCTCGCTGATGAAGGCTTTACCCCTGAATATGTCATTGATGCTATCCGGCGCAAAGCCGGCAAAGGCAGCCGGCATCGCTTGTGGGCAGGCATCCCCAATTCACCACGGACAGAAGTGGTGCTGGCAATTGCTTATGAAATTGCGCTGGAACATGGGCGACAAAGTATTTATGAGCGCGATTTGTTGGTGGCAGTGCTGGAAGAAAATGACAGCATTCCAGTACGTGTTCTGGCGAGTTTGGGCATGGATATGGAAAAATTCCGGCATCAAGCCCGCACGCGCACCGTCAAACGCTCGGCGACAGGCACCTTTGTGAAAGTAGATTTGGCGACCTATGATGGCGAATTAGGCAAAGACCAATTGTTTATCCTGCGCCGGATGTTTCATGGGTATGCCGAAGTGCGGGTTGAACAACGTCTGACGGGCGGATACACCCCGGCATTGCTGCTAGTTGTCACACCGATTCATGTTGACCGCCGCGAAGACGCTTCAGTCGTGGTCAAAATTGGGCAAACTGATAGCATTCTGGATGAAGCGCAGCGATATGACCGTTATGTGAAAAATACTTTACCACCTCTCACCGCCCGTTTGGAAGAACGTCCGACTGCGCCGGATACCTCCGATTTGGCAGGCATCAAATATACATTTATCACAGATTCAGATGGTCATCCCCAAGATATGCGTGTCGCTGCCCGCAGTTGGACAGGGATGCAATTGGGAGAATGGTTACATTCGCGCTTGTATCATTATTTTGGGGATGCGTGGTGGAAGCAAAATCGCCCCTATAAATTTGATGTGTGGCAAGAATACGATTGGGTACTGCCCCCGGTGTTGACGCTGGAAATCTCGCGGGAGGAAAAAGCGCCGGAAGATGCCCAAGTGCTGCACTTCCCTATCCGCCGCCAAAGATTGGAAGCTCTCGAATATGGTGATAATGTCGTCGTGGAAAATTTTATTGTGCAGAAAGTTGACCGTGAAAAACGCGCAATCTGGTTAGCCTTGGGGCATGGCGGCACTGCCAATACCAACCTCACTCGGGCGTATCAAATAGAAGTGCGGGACATAGATTTTGACCATGATACATATTATCGCGGCGAAATTGTGGAACGACTGATTGGGCGCGTATGGAAAACGCGCAACGAACAACTGGTGGGCGCTGTGCGGGCATTGGAACCAGATTTTGAATTTAATGGGGAAAAAATCATTTTTAACAATACCCGCCTCATGAATCCATTGCTGCATTACACCTCTTTGCTGGATGAGATGATTGATGCCAGTTTGTGTACGATTCATGGCGATTTGCATTTAGGCAACATCCTGATTGGACCCAACAACAGCGCCTTATTGATTGATTTTGCCCGCACCCGAGATGGACATACCCTATTCGATTGGGCAACGCTGGAGGTCAGTTTGCTGGTGAATTTTATCCTGCCCGCCTTTGGCGAAAGTTGGGATAATGCGCGGCAAGTGGTTGAAATCCTAGTTGGAATTAATCGTGGCGATACGCGGCTCAATATCACTGCCGAAATTGCGGAATTATTCCAAGCCATCCGGGCGCTGCGCCAAATTATCAGCGACTGTTTGGCAAATTCAGGGCATTTGGAAGAATATTTTATTGCCTTGGCATTTTGCGCCCTACGGGCGGTCACTTGGGATACGATGAGTGTTGGTGGGCGACGGTTAATGTTTTTGGTATCGGCGTTGGCAATGCACGATTACAAATATTACCAACAACCAGAATTTGTCTCTGGTCTTACGCCAACGCCGGATGCAACAGAGTTTTTCAACAGCCGCACCAATGAAGGGTTTTAAAATTTTGCCAGCACTGCATCAGTAAATTCCGTAGTGGTGGCAGAATCTTCGCCCGGACGTGCAATATCGCGTGTTCGCAAGCCATCAGCTAAAACAGCATCAATGGCGGTCTCAATCGCTTGGGCTTCGGCTTCCAATTGCAGGCTGTAACGCAGCATCAATGCCACACTCAGGAACATGCCAATGGGGTTAGCGATATTTTTTCCGGCAATATCCGGCGCTGACCCATGCACCGGTTCATATAAACCAAACGCAGTAGCACCTAATGATGCCGACGGCAACATCCCCAAACTCCCTGCTAGAACCGAGGCTTCATCGCTCAAAATATCGCCAAACATATTTTCCGCCAGCACTACATCAAAACTTGCCGGGCGTGTGAGCAAATGCATAGCGCAGGCGTCCACTAATACATGGTCAAGCGCCACATCGCTGTATTCTTCATGCACTTTCACAACGGTACTGCGCCACAACCGCATGGAAGCCAGAACATTGGCTTTATCTACCGATGTTAATTTTTTGCGGCGCATTTGGGCGGCTCTGAAAGCAACATTTGCCACGCGCTCCACTTCGGCACGGCTGTAAAGCATCGTATCATAGGCATCGTCACCATCGCCCATTTCTTTTCTGGGTCCAAAATACGCGCCGCCCGTGAGTTCACGCACAAATAAAATATCCACGCCTTCTAACAAATCGGCTCGTAGCGGCACATAGGCAGCTAACGCCGGATAAGTTTTCACCGGACGCAGGTTGGCGAACAACTCAAAATGCTTTCTCATCGCCAATAAACCACGTTCTGGGCGATCCGGTGCAGTGGGATTATCCCATTTATAGCCACCCACTGCCGCCAACAAAATCGCATCCGATTGTTCGCACAGTTGGCGCGTGGCATCTGGAAAAGAATTGCCTATTTCATCAATGGCAATTCCGCCGATAAGCCCTTCTTTAGTAACAAATTCATGCCCAAATTTTTCACCAATTTTTGCCAGCACGCGCAGTGCCTGTGCCATAATTTCGGGTCCAACACCGTCGCCCGGCAAAACCGCGATATTCGCTTTCATCATCATTTCTCCTGTTATAAAACAACATCAGGGCGACACACTCGCGTCGCCCTGTCAATATCATCCTCTATTAAAACCGTGCCTAATCGCCAATGGTGGCACGTTCATCTACGATGCCTTGTGCTAGACAAATACCATATTCGATGCTATCTACCAATGCTAACCAACTCGCCCGAATAATATTCGTGCCTGCACCGACGGTACTCCAACGTTTGCTGCCGCTTTGCGTATCAATCAAGACGCGGGTCGTCGCAGCAGTGGCATTCTGGCTATCCAGAATCCGCACTTTGTAATCCACCAGTTGAAAATCAGTCAACTGCGGATACAGCGGCACCAGCGCCTTACGCAGTGCCAAATCGAGAGCGTTCACGGGACCATTGCCCTCAGCGGCGGTATGAACAATATCGCCATCTACTTCCAGTTTTACCATCGCTTCGGAGATATTGCCACGACCACGCCGGTCTTCGACAATAACAATAAAATCTATCAACGTGAAAATGGATTTGTAGCCCGGTCTTGCGCGGTGCATTCGGATAGCAACCGAGGCTTCTGCACCTTCAAAGACGAAGCCTTCGCTTTCCAGTTGTTTGATTTCTTCCAGAACTTGCATCGCTTCTTGATTGCCCACATCCAAGCCCAGTTCTTCGGCTTTGCTCAGTAAATTGCCGCGCCCCGATAAGTCTGAAACCAGAACGCGCATTTCATTACCTACCAAGGCAGGGTCAATATGCTGGTAACTATCTACATTACGCCGGATGGCTGCCACATGAATGCCGCCCTTGTGCGCGAAAGCACTTTTGCCCACATACGCCAGATGATTATCCGGCGCGAGATTAGCAATTTCGGCGACTGTCCGTGATAAAAAAGTGAGGTGGCGTAGATTGTGCGGGTCAGGAAGACAGTTAATTTGCATTTTGAGTTGCAAATCGGGGATGATGCTGCACAAATTGGCATTGCCGCAGCGTTCCCCATAGCCGTTAATCGTGCCTTGCACCTGCGTTACCCCTGCTTTGACGGCGGCTAAACTATTGGCGACTGCCATTTCACCATCATTATGGGTATGAATGCCCAACTGCACACCGGGAAAAGCAGCTTGCACGCGCTGAACGAAGGCAGCAATTTCCCACGGCATCGAACCACCGTTGGTATCGCACAGCACCAGCACATCAGCACCACCATCCTGTGCGGCTTGCAGCGTATCAAAGGCATATTCCATATCGAGTTTTGCGCCATCAAAAAAATGTTCGGCATCATAAATCACTTCTTTGCCTAAACTTTTCAGATACGCGAGACTCTCTCGAATCATGCGGCAGTTTTCTTGGGGTGTGGTTTGCAGCACATCGGTCACATGCAGCATAGAAGTTTTGCCAACCACCGTTACCACTGGCGTTTGGGCATCCACCAACGCCTGAATATTCTCGTCATCGGCGGGATGGCTGTTCTTGCGGCAGGTTGAGCCGAATGCCGAAATTTTGGCATGTTTGAGGTCTAAGCCGCGCACTTGCTCAAAATAAGCGACATCTTTGGGGTTCGAGCCGGGCCAACCCCCTTCAATATAGGCAACGCCTAATTCATCCAGCAAGCGCGTGATTTTAAGTTTATCGGCGACAGACAGCGATATATTTTCGCGCTGGGTGCCATCGCGCAGCGTCGTATCGTAGATGGCAACGGGTGGTGTGTTCAACGCATGTCTCCCATGTTAAGCATAGAATCAAAAAGCCAAAATTTATGCCGTTGTTTTGACTCGTTGTGAATTTGCTTCTTCAAAAGCATGGATGTCATCTTCCAGATTCAGCAAAAAGCCCATCTGGTCAACACCATTGAGCAAACAATATTTGCTGAACGGGTCAATCGGGAACTGCACGCCGCGCCCATCCGGCAGTGTAATGGTCTGCGATTGCAAATCAATCGTGACGGTGGTCGTGGGGTCTTCTTCGGCAAGGCTCACCAGTTGCTGGCGCGTTTCTTCGTCCACGATGACCGGCAGCAAGCCATTTTTGAGCGCGTTATTACGGAAAATATCAGCAAAATAGGTGCTGACCACTGCCGTAAAACCTGCGCCCATCAACGCCCAAGGTGCATGTTCCCGCGAACTGCCGCAGCCAAAATTATGCCCGGCAATCAGCACCGCTGCGCCCTGATATTCGGCTTTGTTCAGCACAAATTCCGGTTTCGGGTTGCCATCGGCATCATAACGCCAATCGTAAAAAGCGGCTTTGCCCAAGCCTTCTTTATCCGTCGTTTTCAGGTAACGTGCCGGAATAATCTGGTCAGTATCAATATCGTTGATAGGCAGCGGGGCAATGCGCCCGGCAACCGTGTTAATTGGTTTCATTCTGTCCAACTTTCTTCAGCCATCGGCTCTACCCACTGCTGCCGCCAGTCTGGGGCAGCATAAGGTTCGAGCCAATATTCTCGTATTCGATAAATTTTGTTGTCCTTAAACTGGAAAAAGGACACGGCACGGTCTGTTTTCTGACCATCTGTGACCACAATTTCGGTGACAAGTTCATCGCCACTATCTACTAGGCGCACAATGTTGATGCGCCACTGCCCCGGATAATGGGTATTGATAGCGATAAAATTGTCTCGCCCACGAATCCGTTCTCTGGATTGCAGCCATTCGCAAACAAAATCGTCATGTAGCAAATCCGCCACCGCTGCGAATTCAAAACGGTCAAAAGCGTGCCAAAGCGATTCAACCAATTCACGATGAGTCATGACAACCCTCGCCACTAGAGCTAATTGCCGAATATATCTCGTCTATGCCATTTCTGGCACAAACATCTCGCGGGGGTCGGTCACAACACCGTTGACAGCCGATGCAACCGCCGTCAATGGGCTAGCTAAGAAAGTGCGCCCACCTTTGCCCTGCCGTCCCTCAAAATTGCGATTGCTAGTGCTGACCGCATATTGCCCCGGTGCCAATTGGTCGCCATTCATAGCAATACACATGGAACAACCGGCTTCACGCCATTCTGCGCCAGCAGCTTTAAAAACTTCATGCAAACCTTCTGCTTCTGCCTGTTTTTTGACTTGCTGCGACCCCGGCACGACCATCATGCGGACACTATCCGCCACTTTGCGCCCTTTAATCATCTCGGCGGCGAGGCGTAAATCCGTAATGCGCGAATTGGTGCAACTACCCACGAAAACGACATCAATTTTTTGCCCTAGCAGCGGCTGGTTCGGCTGCAAGCCCATGTATTTGAGCGCCTTATCCATCGCCATTTTTTGGTTGACATCGCCCATCTTATCGGGGTCAGGCACGCGCCCATCAATTGGCATTCCCATACCGGGATTCGTGCCGTAAGTAATCATGGGAATCAAGTCATTGGCACTCAGGACAACTTCGTTATCAAACGTCGCGCCATCGTCCGTAGGCAGTGTGCGCCACTGAGCAACGGCTTTATCCCAATCTGCGCCTTTGGGGGCGTAGGGGCGTCCCGCAACATAATCAAAGGTCGTGTCATCCGGGGCAACCATACCTGCCCGCGCACCACCTTCGATAGACATATTGCAAATGGTCATGCGCCCTTCCATGGTCAAACTGCGAATCGCTTCGCCCATGTACTCAAACACATAGCCCGTGCCGCCGCCCACGCCAATTTTGGCAATGACTGCCAGAATAATATCTTTAGCAACTACACCCGGCGCGAGGCTACCATCCACACGCACTGCCATCGTTTTGGGTTGATATTGCATCAGCGTTTGGGTTGCCAGCACATGCCCTACTTCGCTCGTGCCAATGCCAAATGCCAGCGCCCCAAATGCGCCGTGTGTGCTGGTGTGGCTATCACCGCAGACGATGGTCATGCCCGGCTGCGTGAGTCCTTGTTCGGGACCAATCACATGCACAATGCCCTGATTTTCTGTGCCGAGCGCATACATGGGGATGCCAAAATCGGCACAATTTTTGGTGAATTGGTCAAGCTGTTTAATCGCTTCACCATCTACTACCGGAATAATGCCCAAGGCATTGCGCGGCGTGGTGGGCGTGCTGTGATCCATCGTGCCAAGCGTTTTATCCGGGCGGCGCACTTTCAGCCCGCGTGACCGAATCTCTGTGAATGCCTGCGGCGAAGTGACTTCATGCACAAGATGCAAATCAATATATAAGACGGCTGGTGTTTCTGAAGTCTGAGGTTTGACAATGTGATTGTTCCAGACTTTTTCAAAGAGTGTCTGCGGCATGGTTCATTCCTTCAACATCTGACTTAACGTTTCAACAATTTCTACTGGGTTAGGGTGGGGCTGCACCCACAAACTTGGTACATGCAACAGCAATTTCGGTAGCTGCGGTGTCACATAATTCCCGTCTTCATTTTCAGCATAGCGAATATAGATACCCTTTTCATTCAGCCGATAAAAGCGGGCTTCCCGCCGAATACTATCTAAAATCCAGTATTCGGTGACACCCCCTTTTTCATATTCGACAAATTTATCACCGTGGTCGGTGCTAACACTGCCGGGTGAAACAATCTCAATACAAATATCAGCGGGTCCATTCATATAGGTGTTTTCAAGCGGATGTGGATTCGTATTCAAAATCACCATTAAATCCGGCTCACGGCGGCGGTTAGAAAAAGCAGGCAAGCGCATAACGAATGGCTCACCTAACACTCGCCCGATGGGTTTAAAGCTAAAGAATATTTGCAACAATAAACGCAAATAATCCCGGATTTCTTCGTGATATAGTCCAATCGGTGTCACTTTATATACAACCCCTTCAACCCATTCACACCCCAACTCGGCATAATGCTCCATATAATCTTCAAGGCTTACGTCAGTTGCCATGATGATAGGAGCATCGGCATCGTCCAATTCACGGATACTCGCTTGTATAAGGGTATCTTGGATAACCATTAATGTTACTCCTGATTATTCTGGGCAGATTTTACAAATTCTGCCCAGAATGACCTAACGATACAAGTTTAATCTGTGCCAGTGGTAATCCCCACGACGGCAGCATCGCCTTCGGGCTGAATATCACCTAGACCCATGCCCGCAATCATGCGATTCACCGCCGCCACATACGCCTTGACGCTGGCAACCACAATATCGCTATCCGCGCCATAACCGCCGAAAGTACGTGGGCTGTTGGGTAAACCGATGCGAACCGTAACTTCACCCAGAGCATCAATGCCTTCGGTGACGCTGTGGACGCTGTATTCAATGAGCATATTAGGCGCTTTGGTGATGGTATCTACCGCCCGATAAGAAGCATCTACGGGACCTGTACCAACAGCCGATTGAACGAAAGTTTCCCCATTGGCATTGTGCATTCGGATAGTCGCGGTGGGCATTCCCATCGTACCGCACACCACCTGAATATCGCTCAAGCTGAAATATTCTTGTGGCTTGCTGAATTCATCGGTCATCAATGCTTCTAAATCGGCGTCAGTGACATTTTTCTTGGTATCTGCCAAATGCTTAAAGCGGGCAAAAACTTGGTTTAAAGCATCACCTTCGACCTGATACCCCAATTCTTCTAGGCGTTTTTTCAGGGCGTGGCGTCCACTGTGTTTGCCCAAGACCAGTTTGCTCTGGTGCAACCCCACGCTTTCCGGCGTCATAATCTCAAAATTTAGAGCATCTTTTAAAACACCATCTTGATGAATGCCGGATTCATGAGCAAAGGCATTCGCACCGACGATGGCTTTATTGGGCTGAACAGGCATCCCCATATAATTGCTGACCATGCGGCTGGTCTTCATAATTTGGGTGGAATCAATATTGGTTCGTAGCCCATAATAGGGTTTACGAGTCTGGATGGTCATGGCGACTTCTTCCAAACTGGTATTGCCTGCACGTTCCCCAATGCCGTTAATCGTTACTTCAACTTGGCGAACCCCCACTTTGACGGCTGCTAGTGTATTGGCGGTTGCCATACCCAAATCATTATGGCAATGCACTGACCAAATTACACCACTGCCGGGTCCAGCGCCGGGCGTTTCAGCAATGAGATGTTCCAGTTTGTCTGCCCATTCCGACGGAATCACATAGCCTACGGTATCGGGGATATTCAGTGTGGTTGCACCTGCTTCAACAGCCGTCGCACAGGCTTTGATTAGAAATTCGATGTCAGTACGCCCGGCATCCATCGGACTAAATTCAATATCTTCGCATAAACTGCGTGCCAGCGTAACAGCGTTACGGATGCGTTCTAATGCCTGTTCTTCACTGATATTCAACATGCGTAGATGATACGGCGATGTGCCTAAAAACGTATGAATGCGTGGCTTCTTGGCATCTTTCACGCCTTCCCAACAGGTACGAATATCGCTTTCGACGGCACGCGCTAAACCGCAGATGGTGGGACCATCTTCTGTCCCTACTTCGCGGGCGACCCGCTGAACGGCTTTTAAATCATCGGGGGAGGCAGCCGGGAAACCTGCCTCAATCACATCCACGCCCAAGCGCGATAATTGACGGGCGATTTCCAATTTTTCTGCGCTGGATAATGTTGCGCCGGGACTTTGTTCGCCATCGCGCAATGTGGTATCAAAAAAGATGACGGTATTTTCATCATAGGTGCGTGTAACCATCAGAAAGTTCTCCTGTGTTAGCGGGCAGAATGCGCCCTAGCAAGGTTAAATAAGGATGATTCAGGTGTATAAGACCACTAAGGTCAGAGTCCATCCCATCACCCCCTTCCTGAATGGTTACGCCACTAACGCCATCGTCCATCCCATTGCTCCTGATCGTTTTTATTCAAAGGTATAAACATGAATTTCGGATACCGACTCATAGCCGATGTTCTGATAGATTTTATTGGATGTGGGATTGCCCATATCGGTAAACAAAAAACAAAACTGTCGCCCACTATCCAATAATTCTTGGCTCAGTGCTGCCACACAAGCAGTCGCATAACCATGTCCTCGCAGTTGCGGCGGCGTGTACACCGCATTAACACGAATGCCATTGGGCGTTGGTCCCGTGTAGCCTGCCATAGAAACAATTTTGCCATTATCAACCCACAACCGGAAACCACGTTCTGGCTGTGATGGGATTCTGAGGCGGGTTATTCGCTCCACCTCCGCCCGTGCTAGCCCATTGTCTAATGCTTCGGACTCAAATGCTATCATCCAGTTTATGACTGTTTCAATGTCATTCTCAGTAGCGATACGCATTTCACCGGGAATATCATGAGGTGGTTTCACCGTCGTCAGTTGATAAATGCCCTGCGCCATATCGAGTTTGAATGATTGCCCACTGAGTTTTGACCAACTTTCGGCAATACTTTTTGTGGTTGCTGGATCGCCACCCACTCGCGGCAGCGATTCAAACAAGCCATGAATATCGTGAGCAATCAACGGCAGTGCTGCCTTATCCATAATGCGCGATAGATGCAGTTGATGGGGTGGCGTTCGCAAGGCGACTGCCACAATAGTCGCCCCATCTTCCACACAGGACATATAAACCGGCGCTGCATACGCTCCGCGCAAAATATTTTGGCGGAGTCCCAGAATGATATTATGCTCTGCCTCATGTTGCAGCAAATATAACGCAACATGCTCATAAAATGCTGGCACATCATCAAATCGGGTGAGTTGCAGCGCCATCGTTTATTAATCCTGTTTGATTTCTTTCGCATTCAGGAAGGGCATCATCTTACGTAAATCTGTGCCAACTTTTTCCAGCAGCAAATCGTGTTCAGCACGGCGGCGCGGTGCAAAATTCGGTCTGCCGTTTTTGTTTTCGGCAATCCATTTTTCGGCAAAATCGCCGCTTTGAATGCGCTGTAACACGCCGGACATTTCTTCTTTAATCAGCCCCTCAAACAAATCGC
>JALHOR010000123.1 GCA_022842885.1 Anaerolineae bacterium | reverse complement strand
ATTCCGGCGATGGCAGCGACGGCAGTTTTTTCGGCAATTGTGGCATGGAACGAATTTGTCTTTGCCAATTTGCTGAATCGCAATTATGCCGCTACCGTGCCGCCTTATCTGAATAGCATTGTGGGTGTGGGCGCGGTGGAGTGGAGTCGTTTGGCGGCAGCATCGGTGATTTTTGTGATACCGATTGTGATTTTTACTTATCTCGTGCGGAATCATCTGCTGCGCGGCGTAACGTTTGGGGCAGTGAGGCGTTAATATGGCACAAGTGACCCTGAACAAAGTGATTAAACGTTACCCAGTGGGCGACGTGCTGGCGGTAGATCATCTCGATTTGCAGATTGCTGATGGCGAATTTTTGGTGCTATTGGGACCCAGCGGTTGCGGCAAAACCACCACGTTACGCATGATTGCCGGACTCGAAGACATTACAGGCGGTGATATTCATATTGGTGAACGGCGCGTGAATGATTTGCCGCCGGGCGACCGTGATATTGCGTTTGTCTTCCAATTTTATGCGCTGTATCCCCATTTGAACGTGCGCGATAACATCACCTTCCCATTGCGGGCGCAGCAAACGCCCAAAGAAGAAGTCGAAAAACGCTTGCAGCAAGTGGCGAAACAATTACGTATCGAACATATTCTCAACAAGCGTCCGGGGCGCTTACCCGGCGGTGAACAGCAGCGCGTGGCATTAGGACGCGCCATTATTCGGCGTCCGCAAGTGTTTTTGATGGATGAACCGCTGACCAATTTGGATGCGGCGCTGCGGGCTGATATGCGCGTGGAACTGAAACATTTGCAGCAGGAACTTGGCACGACGATGGTCTATGTGACGCACGACCAGACTGAAGCCATGTCTATGAGTCATCGCATTGCGGTGATGCATGTGGGTGTTTTGCAGCAGGTGGCAACGCCGCTGGATATTTATAATTATCCTGCAACGCTGTTTGTCGGCACATTTATCGGCAGTCCACCCATGAATACGCTCAAGTGCAAAGTGCAACAAAATAAGCTCATCGGGATAGACACGGCTTTCCAACTACCCCTATCTACCCTACCTGCCGAACTCATTGCAAAAGCGTCTACGCAAACATTGGTGTTTGGCGTGCGCTCGGAAAATATTCATTTGCAACCGGGCGTCAACGCGGGTGATTTACAGGGCGGTATTCTGGTGCGCGAACCGTTGGGCGATGAAACGCTGTATCAAGTGCAGATTGATGATTATCTGCTGACGGTTAAGACGCCGCCGCAGCAAGTCTTTTATCCCGGTGATGCGGTTAGCCTGACGTTTGACCGCGACCGCATTCATCTGTTTGATGCTGAAAGTGGGCGTTCTTTGCGCGTCACCCAAGGAGGCGCTCATGTCTAATCTTGAATTGCGCGATGTGAGCAAAAAATTTGGCGCGGTCAAGGCGCTGACGCGGCTTTCGCTGCAAGTGAGCGATGGCGAATTTTTGATATTGCTGGGACCAACGGGTGCCGGCAAAACCACGACGCTGCGTTGTGTCGCTGGCTTAGAAAAACTCGATGCGGGCAACGTGTTCATGGATGGTCAATCAATGCAAGATGTGACGCCGGCAGAACGCGATGTGGCACTGGTCTTCCAAAATTACGCGCTGTATCCACGCAAGACCGTGTTTCAAAATATGGCATTTCCGTTAGAAGCGCGGCGCATGACGCCCAAAGACATCGAAAAGCGCATTGAACAGATTGCCATCAAACTCAATATCCAACCATTGTTACAACGGCGTCCGGCACAATTATCCGGCGGGCAGCAGCAGCGCGTGGCATTAGGGCGGGCAATGGTGCGCCAACCACGTTTGTTCCTGATGGATGAGCCGCTGACAAATCTCGATTTTAAGCTGCGCGTGGAAATGCGGACGGAACTTAAACGCTTACAGCGCGAATTAAACGCAACGTTTTTTTATGTCACCAACGACCAGGTAGAAGCCATGTCGATGGCAGACCGCATCGCTGTTCTGAATCAGGGTGAATTGCAGCAAGTGGATACGCCTGAAACGGTGTATCGCCAACCCGCGAATTTGTTTGTAGCGGGCTTTGTGGGCAACCCACGCATGAATTTCCGTGATTGTCTATATGATGCATCGGCTGGAACTATTTATGGCAAACGCAATGATTGGCATCTGGCGCTTACCCCAGACCAACGCGCTGCCGCCGATAAAGTGTTGACGGCGGGCAAAGCAGCGGTTTTGGGCGTGCGTGCCGAAGAAATTGACATCTTGCGTGAAGCAATGCCGGAAACGCTGCCAAGTGAAGTGTTTGTCATTGAGCCATTGGGCGACCGGTTGCTGGTAGATGTGCGCCAAGGCGAAAGTGGCGATACGCTCAAAATCAAAGTGTCGCCATCGTTCCGCGTGGCAACCGGCGAAAAAGTGTGGCTGCGGTTCAATCGTTTTCATGTGTTTGATAAAGCGACGGGGGCGACGGTTTTTTAGCGGCTAAAAAATGTCACCACAGAGGCGCAGAGAACACAGAGGTTTCACAGAGAAAAGGGCAATAAATCATAGGGCAATGCTCTATATCCCTACCAAAGATTAGACAAATTGATGATGGGATTTCCATTCGTTTTTACTCGGAACTAGGGACTAGGGGCTTTTTGACTCAGCACTTAGTCCTCAGCACTCAGCACTTTTAATGGCTATTTCTCATAAGGAGCGTAGAACAATGCCAAGACCTGTAACGCTATTTACTGGGCAGTGGGCGGATTTGCCGCTGGAAATTATGGCGGCGAAGGCAAAAAGTTTCGGCTATGATGGGCTGGAACTGGCGTGTTGGGGCGACCATTTTGAAGTGGATAAGGCGCTGGAAAGCGATAAATATATTCACGGTCGCCAACATATTCTGGAGGCAAATGGGCTAAAGTGCTTTGCTATCAGCACGCATTTGGTGGGGCAGTGCGTAGCAGATGCCGCGATTGATGAGCGCCATAAGAGCATTTTGCCGCCGCGCTTGTGGGGCGATGGCGATCCAGAAGGGGTGCGCCGCCGCTGTGCTGAAGAAGTGGGCAAAACAGCCCATGCTGCCAAACTCATGGGTGTGAATGTTGTCAATGGCTTCACAGGCAGTCCTGTCTGGCATTTGCTGTATCGTTTCCCGCCCACCAGCGATGCCATGATTGACGCGGGCTATAAAGAATTTGCTGACCGCTGGAATCCGATTTTGGATGAATTTGATAAAGCCGGGGTTCGCTTCGCGCTAGAGGCACACCCCGCCGAAATTGCCTATGATATTTACACCGCCGAAAAGACCTTAGCGGCACTCAATAATCGGGCGGCGTTTGGCTTCAATTTTGACCCCAGCCATTTCATTCACCAATTGTTTGACCCGGCGCATTTTATTGACCGTTTCGCCAGCAAGATTTATCACGTTCATGTCAAAGATTCCAAAGTGCGCTTGAACGGACACAGCAGCATCTTAGGGTCACATTTGAATTTTGGCGATTCACGGCGCGGGTGGGATTTTGTTTCGCCGGGACATGGCGATTTGGATATGGATGCCATGATTCGCGCATTGAATCGCGCTGGTTATCAGGGACCCTTATCGGTTGAATGGGAAGACAGCGGCATGGATCGGGAATTTGGCGCAACAGAAGCGTGTGCTTTCGTTCGCAAGAACGATTTTTCACCGTCGAATGTGGCATTTGACGCGGCATTTGCGGAATAGAATAGCAATCAGCGATTAGCGATTAGCGATTAGCTATCAGCGACTAACAATTTTATCTTGCCTCCAAGCTGCGCTTGACTCCCCTCTCCATTGTATGGAGAGGGGTTGGGGGTGAGGTTATCAGAACGTATATATTTTCATTTTTGCAAGGAGAATTTGTGATGAGCGACTCGGTTGGGTTTACGAATATGGCGGGCGCTAAGTCAGAAGGTGAAGCGCCCACATTAGGCATTGGCATGTTGGGCTATGCCTTCATGGGCAAGGCACATACCAACGCCCTCAAAAAATTGCCGTATATGATGTATCCCCCGGTGGCGATACCGCGTTTGGTGGGCATTGCCGGGCGCAACAAAGAGGCGGTTCAGGCAGCCGCCAAACGGTACGGCTACGACAAAGCCTATACGCAGTGGCAGCGCATGATTGATAATCCGGCGGTACATGTCTTTGATAATGGCGGTCCCAATGATGCTCATGCCAAGCCGTGCATTGTGGCGGCAGAAGCGGGCAAGCATGTTTTTTGCGAAAAACCCTTAGCGCGGACTGCTGAAGAATCCCATAAAATGTTAGAGGCAGTGCAAAAAGCCGGTGTTAAACACATGGTCGCCTATAATTATCGTTTTGTTCCGGCGATTGTGCAGGCAAAACGGCTGATTGAAAGCGGCGCTTTGGGGCGCATTTTCCATTTCCGGGCGGTGTATCTGCAAGAATGGATTATTGACCCGAACTTCCCGCGCGTGTGGCGTTTAGAGAAGAAAATTGCAGGCAGCGGCAGCCTCGGCGATTTAGGCTCGCATATTTTGGATTTGGCACGCTTTTTGGTGGGCGAACCCAAGCGTGTGATGGGCATGACCAAGACCTTCATCGAAGAACGCCCGATGCCCGATGGCAGCGGCATGGGCAAAGTAGATGTGGATGATGCTGTCACGGCGCTGCTGGAATTTGAAAATGGCGCGATGGGAACGATAGAAGCCACCCGCTTCGCGCAAGGCAACAAAAATGGGCAGCGATGGGAAATCAACGGCGAAAACGCCAGCATCCGGTTTAATCTGGAACGGATGAACGAACTGGAAGTCTTTTATCCCAACGAAGACCCCAAAGAAACACGCGGTTTCCACAATGTTCTCGTCACCGAAAGTCATCATCCCTATTGGGAAAATTGGTGGCCCCATGGGCATATCATCGGTTGGGAACATTCTTTCGTGCATGAATTCCATCACTTTTTTGATGCCATCGTGAATAATAAACCCGTTGCCCCTTGGGGTGCAGATTTTGAAGATGGCTATCGTAATGCTGTGATTTGTGATGCCATCATGAAATCAGCAAAGACCGGACGCTTGGTGGATATTGCGTATTAGCACCTCACCCCCCGCCCCCCTCTCCAAACACGGCGAGGGGGAGCAAAATTCCCCTCCCTATGCAATGGGGAGGGGTTAGGGGTGGGGATAAATAAATACAAGGACAAACCATTATGATTGCACGCAGCACTTATCTTTTCATAGAACGTCTAATTATTGTGGGTATGGTCGCGGGCATTATCGGCATGTTCCAACCGTTTAGCATTCAGATTTATGGTATTGGTTTTCATGTGCTGTTGGTCAGCACACTATCATTTATTGTGTTCACCAAAATTCCGGTGAAGGCAGAGGAGGGGTAGCTATTAGCCAATGGCTTTTAGCTATTAGTCTCAATAGCTGCTTTGTTGTAAACATCGAAATTTTTTATATCACCCCGCGACTGCAATTCAGGCGTTTTTGAAGCAGTCTCTTTAGCAGACTTGTCGGTTTGGTAGCCGGAAACTTTAGTTTCTGGCGGCACAACCCAATGATAATTGAGCTTTGCGACAGAATAACTTGCCTATCTTCACATCATTCAACCCGCCATCTAATCCTGATATAATGGCGCTATAAAATGTAGAACGGTTGCCGGATGCTGAATACCCTTGTTCAAGTTGACTCGCTTTATACGGTCGCTGAATTTGAAGCGTGGCTGCGCTTGCCCGAAAATCGTGACCGCCGCTGGCAGTTGGTTCATGGAAGAATTGTTGAAAAAATGCCAACACAACTGCATGGCATTATTGTGATGATTATTGGCGGCGAAATTTATGTGTATTTGCTGCAATTTCCGATAGGTTGGATAGCGACGGAAGTTCGCCATCGTTTGCCGGGGGATGACCATAATGCCCGCCTGCCCGATTTGGCATTTTATTTAAAAAATGATGACCCCATTACCGATAAAGGCGCTGTGCCATACATGCCGGATTTTGCAGTGGAAGTGCAATCGCCGGATGACAGCATAGAAGATTTGCGAGAACGCGCCGATTATTTCCTCAGCAATGGTACTCGCCTCGTATGGTTGGTTTTCCCACGCACGCGCACAGTTGAAGTCTGCCAATTGCGGGATGGACGCTTGCATATCGAAGTCTTTAAACAGCATGAAACGCTGGATGGCGGCGCTATTCTGCCCGGTTTTACATTGGCAATCCAAAAGATTTTTTCGATTTCCGCATGAATTCGACGAAAGTTAGCTTTTAGTTTGATTGATGATTGGTCAAACGATAGAGCAACTTTTATAGAGGGCTTTTATGCCGGCGACACATCGTAATTTTATGGAAACCGTAAAATACAGACTTTTGTTCGGGCGTAGATTAGAATTTACTGTGCCACTTGGGGTTGAAGAAATTTGTAATAGATTAAAATCACCGCTTACAGTAAATATTTGGAGAAAAATAGCAATTCATATTTTTTTCGATGTTATAAAAAACAAAGATGAGAATATCTTAATTCAGGCGCGTGTTATAGGGAATAACAAGGTTGCACCTTTACTTGTGTGGGAAAATATACATATATATATAAAAACACAAAAAATCAGCGAAGTTTATGTAAAGGCTCAATTAACACCCCTTTTTTTATATCTATCTATTATTTTTTTTATTCGTTTTATCTTACATGTTTAATCGAACAGAGAATTTAATTATTTTAAGAGTGCTTGGTATCTCTTTTCTGATTTTGTTTGGTGTGATGCTTCAGTTGTACTTTATATATTTGCGAAATAAAACGATGGCTGTTATTAAAGACCTACTGCTATCTGAATAGTACGATAAAATCCACCCCACTGAATTATTAGAGGAACAAAAGCGGCAGGCACATCACCAACCGCTAAAAGCTAAAAGCTAGAATCTACTTCTCCGCCATGCGCGTAATCACCACGCCTTGCATGAAAATTCGCTGACTCAGGAAGAACAAAATAATCGGCGGCACAATCATCACCACGCTGGCAGCCATGATGAGGTGCGTGTTCACGCTGTAGAGCGCGTTGAACGTCTGCAAACCCACCGCCATCGTCCAGTTTTCGCGGCTGTGCAGGAAAATCAGCGGTTCGTAAAAATCGTTCCATGCATATAAAAAGTGGAAAATCGCCACCGTCACCAACGCCGGACGCGCCATCGGAATGATGATATACCACAAAATTTGCAGCGGCGAAGCACCGTCCAGCTTGGCAGCATCATCTAATTCTAGGGGGATGGTCATAAAAAATTGGCGCAGCAAAAAAACATCATACGCATTGGCGAAGAATTGCGGCACTATCAGCGGCAGCAGCGTATTCACCCACCCCAAATTCTGGAACAAAATATAAATCGGAATCAGCGTCACTTGGCGCGGCAGCATAATCGTCGAAAGCAGCAGCAAAAACAGGATATTCATCCCCGGCGCACGAAACCGCGAAAAGCCATACGCCACCAGCGAACATGAAAATAACATGCCCGCCATGCCCACAAATGTCACGGTAATCGTATTGAAAAAATAACGGTCAAAAGGAACCGCCGTTAGCGCCTCTGGATAATTTTCAGGATGAATTTCAACTGCCTGCACGGGCGATTGGTCTGCCAAAATGAGTTCAACCGTTTGTTCCGGGTTCGCCGGGTCAACAAAAATACCTTTGCCGCCGGGCGCTTTTTTGAGCAGCGCCATCTGCTGCGCCTGCCCCTCTACTGTCACGTTATACAGCGGTTCATCTTTGCCATTCACTTCGACTTCGACATGCATCATAGGAATAATATCCAACGACCCTTGCCGAATTTGCGTCTTATCGCGCAGGGACAGCGAAATCATGTATGCCAGCGGAATCAGAATCAGCACTGACCCGGCGGCTAAAATGAGAGTCGTGAGTGCTTTGCTAAATAATGCTTCCCCGCGCAACCCCAAGCGACCGCGCGAAGGATAAGCGGTGTCTGTTTCGGCAATCGGGCGATTGATGGTTTGTGATGTCATGTTAGCGTCGTCCTCTCAATTCGCCTTCGTAATACACCCACAGCGATGATGACCGAAACACCAATAAGGTCAAGGTCAGCACAATCACAAACAGCACCCATGCCATTGCCGATGCATAGCCCATATCGTTGTAGCGAAAGGCATTTTGATATAAGTACAGGTTATAAAATAAGGTTGAGCGTGCCGGACCACCAGAGCCACCCGTGGCTACGTAAACTTGCGTGAAATAACTGAATGTGCCAATTAAGCCCAAAACAAGATTATAAAATAAAACTGGCGTCATCATTGGAATGGTCACATAACGAAATTGCTGCGTGCGGTTTGCGCCATCCACCTTCGCCGCGTCATATAAATCGGCAGGGACGCCTTGCAGCCCCGCCAAATACACAATCATATTTTGCCCCACACCCCACAGCGCCATAATCGCCAGCGATGGCACTGCCCAATCCGGGTCTTGCAGCCATCCGGGACCCTTGATGCCGATTTGCTCAAGCAATTTGTTCACCACACCCAATTCAGGGTTAAAGAGCATTAGCCATAACAGCGTCACCGCCACACCAGATAACACCGATGGCAAGAAAAAAATCGTGCGCCAAATTTTGACGCCCGGCACATCCTGATTCAGCAGCAGCGCCAACACAAACCCCAAGACTAAACCAGAGGGTAGCGCCAACACGGCAAAGCGCAGCGTCACTGCCAACGATTGCCAGAATAATTCATCATTGAACAAGCGCGTGTAATTATTCAGCCCAATCCAGCGCGGCGCTTCGACAATGTTATAGTCGGTAAATGAAAAATACAGCGATGCCAGCATCGGTCCCAGCGTCAGCAGTGTAAACCCGATAATCCAAGGCAAGATAAAAAAATAACCTGCGGCGGCTTCGCGTTTTGCCAGTGACCAATCACGAATATTCAGCATGGCAGTTTCTTTCGAAAAATTGACATGGTATGGCGAAAAGGAGGTATTTTGTTTTGGTCATGGGTATAAATGGTTCTGTAGGGGCGCGATATATCGCGCCCTACCTAAAATATCGACTCATGTCCAGATTGCGTGAAAAGGACGTTGTTGTAGGGTCGAGGCATGCCTCGACCCTACGGAAAATCACTCATTTTGAACTTGAGCGAAAATATTATCTGATTAATCGCTGGTGAATATTTCTGATTTTGATGCAAATGCCCTTGTTGTTACGACCCTTGGCTTGCCCAATATTCATCCAAAATCGCCTGTACTTCAGCATTAGCAGCATCCAACACGGCTTTAGCATCGGTATTCGTGCCAGAAGTCACCAAACTACCGGCGTTATTCAGGGCATCGCTCACGCGCCCCCATTCCGGCACCCATGATTCATGATTAGGGGCATCCAAATAATTGATGGACTCGTAAATTACTTCTAAATCAAGCGTGGGGAATTTGGCAGCAAAGGCTTCACCAAAAGCATCCGCAACGGAAATCCGCGCCGGAACGCAGCCGTAAATCAAGCACACATCTACAATTTGTTCAGGAGCGGTCAGCCACTTCATGACTTCCCATGCTTCTTCTTTGTGTTCGGCAGCTTCGGGGATGGTAAAGTTATCCGCGTGAATGCGGGCAATACGCTCGCCCTTTTGGTTGAAGGGCGCTGCACCAACCTGCACTTCAAACGGCAAATCGAGAATGGCTTCGCCCAAGTACCAAGTATGCGTATAGAACATCGCCAACATGCCGCTTTCTAGGGGTGAACCACCAATCGTTTCCATGCTGGAAACTTGTTCAGCATTGGGGATAAAGCGGTCTACCCACATGCCATCACTATACCACTGCATCCCATACACCCATTCTTCGCTGTTGGCAGTTGCCGTTACAAAATCTTCGCTAGTCGGGCGACCAATACCGGGCGCACCCCAGCGCGTCAGCAAGCCGCGTGTATCCGTCCAAGCATCACTAAAGCCCCACTGCACAACATCATCGGGGTCAAAATCAGCAGAAGTGGCATCGTTACCATTGCTATCTAAGGTCATCAGCAGGGCGCGATTGCGTACTTCGTCCATCGTCCATGTGGTATCGCTATAATCCGTCGGTGGATAATCCAAGCCAGCCGCATCGAACATATCCACATTGTAAATCATAAATGAGGGAAACAAGCCTAAGGGCAACCCGGTATTTTTGGTGGGATATTTATTCAATTCCAGCGACGGCGCATAATAATCGCTCGTGTCAAAACTTTCTGCTTCAATAAAGGGCGTCACATCTGCCCAAGCATCAAAAAACTGAGCAATGGTCGAAATGCCATTGGGACCCACCAACTGCGGCGCATTCCCGCCGGAAAGTTGCGCCAATAAGCGGGTTGCCGCTTCATCGTGCGGCACAATTAAAAATTCAATTTCAATGCTATCATGCGATTCGTTAAAGCGGGCTGCTAGGGCTTCTTGTTGGGTAATCTGGTCAGGGTCAGTCCCTGTGCCAAGCCCCACGAAAATTGTGACTTTCACTTTATCTTGTGCGCCAACTGTCCCGACCAACAGCAGCGCCAAAACCAAAACACTGAAAAGAATAATTTTACGCGACATCATCAAATTTTCTCCTGAAAGAACTGAGTGGATTGCACCTGCCTAGAAACGGGCAGGTGTAAGCGTTTTCATAGATTACATGAAAACAAGATGAGTGTCAAATTTTTAACACATCCTTCAGGGTATGCAACGCCAAATTGCCGCCGGAGCAAATGAGAGCAACTTTTTGCCAGCAAATTCTTCACGGCGCTGATAGGCGGCGGCGAGAGGTGCTGCGCCAGCGGCTTCGACTAATGAATGCGTCTTTTCCAAATGCCAAATCACGGCTTGTTTGATGTCATCATCGCTGACGAGCATAAATTCATCGAGCGTTTCCCACAAAATTTCTTGCGGCAGTTCAAACCCGCGCCCCGTTGCCAAGCCTTCAGCAAAGGTATGATTGGGGGCGCTGCGGACTTCCCGCGCTTGCCATGACTCATAGGATGCGGGGGCTGCCGACGATTGCACGCCAATCACGCGAATATTCGGGTTGATGTGATGGGCGGTGATAGATGCGCCACATGCCCCACTGCCGCCGCCAATCGGCACGAAAATCACCTCAATATCCGGTTGTGCTTCCAACATCTCCAACGTGGCTGTCCCCACCCCAGCGACCAAATGCGGCTCATTGCCGGAGTGAATATAACGATAGCCAAATTCGGCAGCGAGTTCTTCACAATGATTTTTGGCATCGTCAAATTTTTCGCCCCAGAAAATGACTTCGGCACCCATGCCCTGCATAGCAGCGACTTTGCCGGGGTTCGCGCCTTCGGGAACAACAATGCGGGCTTTTACGCCGAATAATTGGGCAGCATAAGCGATAGATTGCCCATGATTGCCCGTAGACGCACCGATAACACCCCGTGCTTTTTCTTCGGGCGTCATTTGCGAAACCAAGTTCACGCCGCCGCGCACTTTGAACGCACCCACAGGTTGGCAATTTTCGTGTTTTACGAAGACTTGCGTTCCCATTAACGCATTCAACGCGGGATAGCTATGTAAGGGTGTGGGCGGCAAATACGGGCGAATGCGATTGCGAGCCGCTAAAACATCCTGAAACGTGGGAAAAGCCATATGAGAACTCCTGAATAACCCAGTGATTTTTAGATTGGTCATGACTCAGCCCTCATCCCCCTGCCCCTTCTCCCAAAGGAGAAGGGGTGTTAAAACCCAACATGGTTTTAAGTCCCTCTCCTGCGGGAGAGGGATTTAGGGTGAGGGCTGAGTAGTTATATTCATTCTAAAACACACGTATAAGTCCATGTGAATAGAACCAGCAAAAATGACCTGTTTCTTGACGTGACCCATATTCTTTTGTATGCTTTGTAAGCGTTTACATGATTGAAATTTGGTGAAAAGTGCCAGACCACCCTCCACACCATGCCACCATTGATGATGTTGCCCGTCATGCGAAAGTGTCCATTGCAACGGTGAGTCGTTACATCAATCGTTCAGCCCGTGTCTCGCCGGGAACGGCGGCGCGTATTGAAGCGGCAATGACGGCACTGGCGTACCAACCCACATCGGCTGCCCAAAAGCTGGCAGGTGGCAAAATGAATACCATTGGGTTAGTCGTGGATGAAATCAGTGGTGAATTTTTCCAGCCAATGCTGCGTGGCATCCAAGCAGGGGCAAGCGATGCCGGGTATGACTTGCTGATTTATTCGCTGCGGCGGACAAACCGCGCTGGACGCTATGCCTTGGGCGAGAAAAATTGCGATGGTTTGGTGGTCTTTGCCGATAGTTTGCCCGATGATGAATTGTGCCGTTTATCAGAAACATCATTTCCTGTGGTACTGCTGCATCGGTCATCCCCTAGCGGCTTTAATATCCCCTGCGTCACGATTGAAAATAAACGCGGCGCACGCGACATGGTGGATTATCTGATTGAACAACGTGGCTATCGCCGGATTGCATTTTTGCGCGGACATGAAGGGCATGAAGACTCGGCATGGCGCGAAACTGGTTATAAAGAATCGTTGGCGGCACATGGGCTAGAGTATGACTCGCGTTTGGTGGGCTATGGTGGCTTCGATGAAGACATCGCTAAGGAAACAGTGACGCAATGGCTGCGGCGCGGCATCACAATGGATGTTATTTTTGCCGCCGATGATGATTCCGCGATTGGCGCAATATTAGCAATTAAACACTGCAACCGACATGTACCACAGGATATTGCGGTGGTGGGCTTTGATGATATTCGGCTTGCCAATTATTTAGACCCGCCGCTGACGACTGTTCGCGCCCCGATTGAAGAAGTCTCGCGTACTGCTGTTGAAAAATTGGTGGAGGTGATGCACGGGCATTCTGTTCCGCCTGTGACACTGCTGCCGACTGAATTAAGGATTCGCCAATCGTGTGGATGTTGTTAAAAAGAGTGCTAAGGACTGAGTGCTGAGTTACAAACATTTGGCTCATGTCTAGATTGCGTGAAAAGTATGTATTGTAGGGAGGGACACGGCATGCCGTGTCCCTCCAGAAAAATCGAATTTTGAAACGACTTCTATTGATGTGATGGATTGAAAGTTTCTTGGCATTGTTACGACGCATTGATGATAGATAGAAAAGCTAAGAGCCAAAAGCTAACAGCTAATTGCTAAATAGGATTTTTTATGAGCCTCAAAATTGCTTTTACCGGCACAGGTTATATCTCTAAAGTTCATGCTCAGGCGGCACAAGCGTTGCCCGATGTAGAACTGGTAGCGGTGGTCAATCATCGCCCCGATTCGATGCAGGCATTCGCCCAACAATTTGGCATTTCGCGCCAATATGCCACGATAAGCGATATGTTGGCAGCAGGCGGTGTGGATGCCGTGGTGATTAGCACGCCCAATGCTTTACACGCGCCGGAAACGCTTGCCGCCTTAAATGCAGGTGTGCATGTCATTGTGGAAAAACCCATGGCACTGAACGCCGATGAAGCGCGGCACATGCTGGTTGCCAGCGAAAAATCGGGCGCAAAACTGATGGTCGCGCACTGCTGGCGCTTTGATGCAGAAGTGTTATGGCTGAAAAAACAACTCGAAACCAGCGGCATCGGCAAAATTTTTCGCACCAAAGGGTACGGGGTGCATGTCAATTGGGGTCCCAGCGGTTGGTTTGCTCAGGCGAAATTGGCAGGCGGCGGCGCTCTTGCCGATATGGGCATTCATGCGATTGATACCGCCCGCTTTTTATTGGGCGACCCGCGCCCGGTGAGCGTTTACGCCAAAATTGGCACGTATTATAAAGATTTTGATGTGGACGATACGGGCATCATCATCGTCAATTGGGACAATGGCGCAACCTCGTATATCGAATCCGGTTGGTGGCAACCGCACGCGGATGGCGCAGAAGCCAGCACGCAACTCTATGGACAGTCCGGTTTTGGGCAGTTGTTCCCCACCTATACACGCATCCTGAATCCGCAGACACAGCAGCCCGAAACGCATGAATCGGGCTTTCCGGCGGTGCGTGACCCGCACTGCCCACAAAGCATGTATGACGCACAATTGGCTTATTTTGTAGACTGCATTCGGCACAACCAAACGCCTGTCCCCGGTGGCGCAGAAGGCTTGCTTAACATGCAAATCGTGGATGCGGCGTATGCCAGCAGTCAAAGTGGAAAGGTTGTCGAAATTTTATGAAAGTTGCCGTGATGGGCGGTGGCTCTACTTATACGCCCGAATTGGTGAATGGCTTTTTGGAACGGGTAGCGTCTTTCCCGTTGACCGAATTATGGTTGATGGATATTTCGCAAGAGCGTTTAGATGTGGTGGGCAAATTCGCGCAGCGCATGGTACAAGCAGCGGGCGCACCCTTTACCGTGCATCTGACGACGAATTTGCAAGAGGCGATTCGTGGCGCTCAATATGTGACGACGCAACTGCGCGTGGGCGGCATGGCAGCTCGGCGCGAAGATGAATATTTGGGCAAACGACATGGGCTGATTGGGCAAGAAACGACGGGCGTGGGCGGCATGGCGAAGGCGCTCCGCACGATTCCAGTTATTTTAGAAATTGCCCGCACGATACAAGCATTAGCGCCGGGGGCAATGCTCGTTAATTTCACAAATCCAGCGGGACTTGTGACTGAAGCACTAGCACGCTACGCGCCAGATGTGCCATCAGCGGGCGTGTGTAATGTGCCAATCAATACCAAAATGAACATTCTGGATGGCTTGGCAGAACAAGGCATCACGATTGCGCCAGAACGTGCTGAACTCGATACGCTCGGCTTGAATCATCTGACGTGGCATCGGGATTTTAAAGTGGATGGCGAAAGCATGTGGTCACAGATTATTGGTGGCTATATCACATCTATCAAAGACGGCAAAAATGATGATTGGGATGTGGAACTCATCGAATCGCTGCGGATGATGCCCAATTATTATCTCCAGTATTTTTACTATACTGCCAAAAAGATGGCACAGCAGGAGTCGTGGCCCCCATCGCGTGCCGAAGCGGTCATGGCGATTGAAGATGATTTGCTGCGCCAATATGCCGAACCCGACCGGTCTGCCCCGCCCGCCGATTTGATGAAACGCGGCGGGGCGTATTATTCAACGGTGGCAACACAACTTTTGAATGCACATTACAACGATTTGAATGAGACGCATGTGGTTAATGTGCCACATTGCGGGGCGATTGCCACTTATCCAGCGGATTGGGTGCTGGAAATGCCCTGCAAAGTCGGCAGAAATGGCATCACGCCGATTGCGGCTGACCCGCTGCCGCCCGTGTGTACCGGTTTATTGACGCAGGTCAAAATGTATGAACTACTCACGGTGGAAGCGGCAGTTCACGGTGATAAAAATGCCGCGTATCAAGCCTTGGTCGCGCATCCCTTGGGACCCAGTGTGGATAAGGCGCACGCTGTTTTGGATGATATGCTGACGATTAACGCGCCATATTTGCCGCAGTTTAAGTAAACAGTGCTGAGGACTGAGTGCGAAGTGCTGAGTCCTCTGTGTTGAGTTTAGAATTCATTTCAAAATTTGATTTTCCGGTAGGGACACGGCATGCCGTGTCCCATATGCACCAAGTTAAGGAAAAGTAAGGTCGAATTGCTCCCAGAGTTGGAAAGCGAGTGGGTTGGATTTTCGTCGGGAATGGCGTGGCAGCGCGACCAGCAGGGTTCGCAAACGCT
>JALHOR010000122.1 GCA_022842885.1 Anaerolineae bacterium | reverse complement strand
AGTGGCGGATAGGGTACGCCTAAACCACGAGCTTCGCGTTCAAACCAAGCTGCGCCGATGCCCAAATATGCCCGCCCGCCGGATAACACATCCAGCGTGGTTGCCGTTTTGATGAGAATGCCGGGGTAACGATAAATCACGCCCGTCACCAGCGTTCCCAACTTGACATGCTTGGTTTGGGCAGCCAGATAAGTGAGCGTGCTGTAACCTTCTAACATTTCGTGTTCAGCGGGACCAATCATCTCAATCTGAAAAAAGTGATCCATCACCCACAAGCTGTAAAAACCGCCTTCATCAGCCGTTTTGGCAATAGTCGCCAAGGTGGGTGCCAGTTGCTTAACATCTTGTGACCAAGTGAAACTAGGGATTTGCAAACCGACACGCATAAGACCCCCTATTGTTGGTGAGCATTTGAAAAAAACACTCTTATTTTACGAATAATAGCATTATACGGGATATAGATTAAACGATGGTTAAGGATGATGCCAAGCGTGCATTACCACACATCCTCTAGCGTGATATCCTTGCGCCGATGTGGACGCCAGCAAAAACGGGGCAGTGTATGGTCATGTTGCGCCGCTACAATCGTTTTGGGCTTATCGGACACATAGCGTTTTTTGACCTTCGCTTGTTCCTGCTGACGTTGTTTTTCTTTCATCAAATACATCAAGTGAATAATCATAGAATCTCCTTAGAATTTCGCTGATAACCATCATTTTTATTCTATAATCATAACCATAATTACGGGATATATTGCTTAGAATTTCGAGAGATAAGTACAGTTTTGGGAGAGATACATGTGATAGAAGCCATCCAATTTTTTCTAGCCATTGGTGTCATGATTGCCTTCGCTAAATTGATGGGCTATATCGCCTATCGGTTGAAACAGCCGTCTGTCTTAGGCGAGATTTTGGCGGGGTTAATTATCGGTCCAACGCTGTTCAATATTCTGGGTAACACGTATTTATTTCCCGATGCCGACGTGGTTAAATCGGCTATCCTCAAAGTGGCAGAAGTGGGTGTGCTGCTGCTGTTATTTACAGCGGGCTTGGAAGTAGAGCCGAAAACGTTGGCAAAAGTGGGCAAACCGGCGCTCTTATGTGGCTTGTTAGGCGTATTCGTCCCCATGGTGATGATGACCCCGGCAGTGATGGCGTTTGATTATTCGTTTGAAAAAGCCTTGTTTCTAGGGATTTTATTTGCTTCGATGAGTACCGCCATCAGCGCCCAAGTCATGTTTGAACTGGGCGTGTTGAAAAAACGCGAAGGCATGACCCTCTTGGGGGCGGCGTTGGTGGATGATGCGCTCGTGATTTTTCTGTTGTCGCTGTTTTTGGCAGTGAATCCCGGCGGAGTCGTGGTTGGGGCAACCCCACGTCCCATAGAAGAAGTCTTTCTTCGTATGATTGGTTTTTTGGTGATTGGCATTAGCGCCTCGTGGATTTTACTGCCCCGGTTGGCAAATTTGGTGTCGCGCTTACGCATTTCCGAAGGTGCGTTGGTCGTGGCGCTAGTGAGTACCCTGCTGCTGAGTTGGGCGGCAGAATTTTTGGGTGGCATCGCAGCGATTACTGGGGCGTTTATTGCGGGCATGAGTATCCGACAAGCGCGGCGCGGTGTCGTCGAGCAAATTGAACGCGGCATTCATAGCCTGAATTATGGCTTTTTAGTGCCACTATTTTTTATCAGCATCGGGCTAAAATCCGATTTGCGTTTGTTGACCGAAGCGGTGTTGCCCTTTGCGCTGGTGGTTACAGTGATAGCGATTTTCAGCAAATTATTTGGGGTAATGCTTGGCACGCGCTTAAGTGGGTTCAATTGGCGAGGGTCGCTGCGTGTGGGCATTGGCATGGTCAGCCGGGGTGAGGTCGGATTAATTATTGCTGCTATCGGCATCAGCGAAGGTATTTTGCAACCCGAAGTTTTTGCCGTCGTCGTCTTCGTTGTTTTGGTGACAACATTAATCACACCGCCTTTGCTGCGCTGGTCATTCATGGAACCCGCCGACAGCCCACCTGCCTCTACCCCAACCACGACCCCTAGCCCCACCTTACAGGAGATGTAGCTCATGTTATATATGCTCATGTACGTTTCAAAAGATATTACAGGCGCAGAAGAAATGCTCGATGTATGGGTCAAGGCAGGCATTGAAGGTGTGACTATCGTTGAAAGTGCCGGGATGCAGCAGGCGATGAAACAAGGGTTTCGGGAAGATTTTGGCTTGTTTGTCTCGATGCGAAAATTGCTGCAAAGCCAAGAGATTCATCATCGCACCTTGTTTTCCGTGGTGCGGAGCGAAGACCAACTCAAAACCATCATGGCAGCAACCGAAGCCCATGTCGGCGATTGGTCACACCCGGATGTGGGTGTGTTATTTGTGCTGCCGGTGGCGTATGCCTATGGCATGGATAAGCAATTTAGCGCAACCGAATAATTATTTCGCTAAATCGCGCACGAAACAAAAAGTTTTATCGGCATGTGCCTGTAATGTGTTTTCCAGCCAGCCAACACCCTCCAAAACTAACTCGCGGTCATGGAAGGCGACTACATGCTCATTGCCTAAAACTTGCAGCGTCTGATATTGGCGCGGCGGCGTTTGGCACGAAACATAGCGAATGCCGTATTTTAGCGCGGCAACTGACTCCCATCCATGACTTTGCCTTCACGGGCGAACAGCGCGATACCACTGGCTTGCAGTAACATCAGGCAAGGTATTCGCTAAAACCGCAACATCTTTATCACCCCCGCAGCCACACACGCATGGGTGCTGCTGCCCGATTTGCCCATGCGAAATAGGGGATAGCGGTCAACGGGACTCGTGTTTGCAATAGGCGAGCAGGTTTATAGGTGCGATACAATTGCTGTTGCCATGCTTGCGGACGAGTCATCGTCGCAGCATGTCCGCGTAGGACAACCACCCCGCTCAATGTTTCCGGCTCATAATCGGCATGAAAATCGTTTTCCGTTAAAACCAGCGTGTCTAAATCTATATTCGGCTGGTCTACACCTTCCACACAATAGAGGATGGGACCGCGTTGCAGCGCGACATGCCCATGATTTTCCACAATATTCGGATGACTTTCGATACGGCGCACGGGCATCGGTAGCGTCAGCACCAGCATATCGCCCAACTGCCATGCCCGCCGAATTTCCAGATATGTGCCGGGAATTAACTCGCCTGTATATACATCGCTGTTAATGACCAACCGCGCCCCATCTTCGCACCAAGCCGGAATGCGTAAAAAGAGGCTAAACGTATTATCCGTCGGTACAGACGCTAATTCTATTGTAATCGCGCCATGCCAAGGGTAGCGCGTCGTCTGGTCAAGCATGATTTCGCGTCCATCCGGCAACGTCAGTTTGGCATCGTTGCGGGCATACAAATGCACCCAAACACCCTCTGGTGATACACTGTAACAATACCCCGGTAATGACGCCAACGTGCGGGCAATATTCGGCGGGCAGCACGCACATTCAAACCATGGCTGCCGCCGATGGGTGCCATCATTTGCCAGCGGATTGGTATAAAAATAGGTCGTGCCATCGAGGCTCACACCGGGCAAAACGGCATTATAGAGTGTATGCTCCATCACATCGGCATACAGCCCCGAACCCGTAATTTGCAACATGCGCCAATTCCACATCACACTGGCAATCGCCGCGCAGGTTTCGCCGTAGCCGCTGGCATTCGGCAGTTCATAATCGCTGCCAATCGCTTCGCCTTCATGCCGTGAGCCAATGCCGCCATTCACATACGAGCGCCGCGTGACGGTATGCTGCCACACGGTTTCCAGTGTTTGCAGCAGCGCCACATCGCCCGTTTCCATAAAAATATCGGCAGCACCCGCGCACAAATACAACGCCCGCACCGCATGACCCGCGAGTGCCTTGCGTTCCCGAAACGGCATATCATCTTGGCAATATTCTGCGCCGCCAATAATGCCGTAGCCGCGAGCATCCAAAAAATATTGTGCCTGTTCTAAATAGCGTTTTTCGCCTGTCGCCCGATACAGTTCGACCAGTGCCATCTCAATTTCCGGGTGTCCATCCGTGCCGGGGCGTTTATCTGCGCCAAAAGTAGCACAAATCAAATCGGCAAAACGTCGCGCAATCTGCATCAAAGCATCATTTTTTGTGGTGCGCTGATGGGCAATGGCGGCTTGTATCAGATGCCCGGCGCAATAGAGTTCATGCATCACGGTCAGATTTTGCCAGCGTTCCGCCGCTTTATCGAACATGAAATACGTGTTCAGATAGCCATCGTCGCCCTGTGCTGCTGCTATTTCTTGAATCAGATTATCCACTGTTTTAGTGAGTTCAGCATCCGGTGTGATGAGCGCCCAAGCTGCCGCTTCCAGCCATTTATACACATCCGAATCGTTGAAGAACAAGCCGCGAAAATCCGCTTGGATTTTGCCACTCGCCAGCCGGAAATTATCAATGCGCCCGGTACTTTCGCATACGCCATATTGATACGGCAGAATCGTCGTGCGATTTTGCTGCTGGCGCACTGCCCATATGGTATCGTCCAATGTCACATCAGTCAGCGAAATGGGCTGCAAGCGGGCAAATGGACTGTGCATCGTATCCGTAATCATTGGGGGCATGGGGTATTCTCCGAGCAGATAACGATATAATCTCACTATCAATCATAACGTTATCTGCGCCGGAAAACGAGAAACAAATACAGCAAGGACGCTATTTAAACACAGAAAATTTGGCGTAGCGTTACATCACTTTGGTCACGGTCAATGGTGTGGCAATGCTTTGGTTCACCGTTTCGATGTTATTCGGCGAACTGGTGATGATGATGCGCCCAGAAGCCGCAACTTTTGCCAGCACATCCCCAAACGCATGGAAATCTGCCAGCGTCGTACTCAACACTTCGTCGCGCAGTTGTTGGCGCATGGCATCGGTATAACCGACGAGATAGCGTTGGGTGGAAGCGAAGCCTTTGGCATCTGGCAGCAAATATTTATCCAACTGCCCAATTGCCCCGATGATGGCTTTCTCCAAATCGCTTGCGCTCATCTCAATCGCTTGCAGATACGCCGCCGCGCCATCATAATTTTCTAGCGTCTTGAGGTTGTTGGGGTCTTGCCACGATAAATAGGTCGCCACGCCAGATAAATTATCCAACACGCAGCGTCCCCCATACGCGCCACCCTGCACACGGATTTTCGTCCACATATAATCAAAATTCATGTGCTTAAGGATGACCACCTGCGAACCATGATGGGTATAGCCCAAATCATATAAGTTGGCGCCTTTGACCACAAAATTCACTTGCGTCGGCACGCTAAACGCTTCATACGCCGGGAAATGGCTGCGCTGCCACGTTTGCCATTCTAGGGGTTGATTCGGCATATCGGCTAAAAATGCCTTTAATTGTGGCTGGAACTGTGACCACCCTTCAGCATCCAACGTCACATTGACGAGCATGGCTTGGGTATTGACCAACCGCCGCCGAATATCTTCCAGCACCAGCAACACGGCTGTCCAATCCGTGTCTATGCGCTGCGCCAAATCGCGCAGGAAAAACAAATTGGTTATGCCGCTGATTTGTTCGTTTGCCCAACCGGCATCGTCAAAATGCGCCCGCATCCGGCTGTTGCCAATTACATGTCCGATTAAGCCTAGATACGCCTCTTGACCGGCTTTTTCTTCCAACACCATCTGCTTAAAGCGTTCTTGGTTATCCAGATTCACATTTAACAGCATCTCTTTGAAGATGGTCAGCATATCGCTGGTTTGATTCAGCATGGATTTTGCCCGCATGAACAAATATACCGTGCTGGCATCGCGGGCTTGTTTGACGGCAGTGAATAGCTCAGGACGAATGCCACCTGTTTTAGCACCCACCCACTGCGAAAACTGCACATAATCCATGCTTTTTGTGCCAATTTCTAACAGCGATTTGGCGAACAAGTCCACATACGGCAAATATTCACCGGGCAAGGCATATAAGTTAAACCCAAGGTCTACATAAGCAACGCCACTGGTGGCTAAATCGTGATACACAATGGTGCTGCCTTGTTCTTCCATCACATCAATCGGTGTGGTTTTGATGGTGCGTTCAATATCGCCAATGGTCAACGTGGGAATGGTAGCGAGTGCTTCCGGCGAGTCGGGCGTGGTTTGCATCCGTTCCAGTTCTGCCATATCCGCCAGAACAACTTGCAAATCTGTATCCGTCATTTTGGCTTTTTCAGCAGCAAGGCGGGCTTTTTCGGCATTATCGCGGTCAATTTTCACCTGTGGGTCAGGCTGCATAATCACCGTAGAGCGATGCGAATTATTCAGGAAATACTGCCCAATGAGATTTTCGACATAGTGCGGTTCTTGCAGGAAACGCTGTTTGATATTGGCTAATGCCGATTCAAATGCCAATTGTTCCATCGGGTCGCCGCCGTGCAACCACACTGGCAGCACATTGATAAACGTCGCCAACCCACGCGGAAACTGCCCCGTATTTTTCTCACGCAGGGCAAATTCAACGGTATTTAATGAGGCTTCTACCGTGGCTTTGTCTACGCCTTCTTCTGCCAACTGCCCCATCGTCTCCAAAATCAGCGATTCAACAGCATCAGCATCCGTGAATTGAATGCCTTTTAACCCCACGGTAAAGCTGGCTTCGCGTTTATAAGCATCCATGCCTTCACCCACCAAATCTTCGCCCAAGCCGGATTCAATCAACACTTGGCGCAGCGGCGAAGCCGGAGTTTCGACCAAAATATGCGACAAAATTTCCAGTTCAAGCATTTTTTCCGTATCAGTCACTTCGCCCAACAACCAACTCACCGTGACCATGCTCTTGTTTTCATCGCTATCGGCATCGCCAGCATCAAAGGTTTTGATGCTTTTGCGCGGTTGGCTAAAACGTGGCTGCAAGGGTAAGGTGGCATCCACATCGCGGCGATTAAACTCCTCCAAAAACGCATCAATCACGCGCAATCGTTCTTCCGGGTTATCATCACCATAAAAGAAAATGCGAGCATTGGTCGGATGATAAAAGGTTTCGTGAAACAACTTAAATTGTTCGTAGGTCAAATTGGGGATGTCTGCCGGGTCGCCACCGGAGTCATGGGCATAAGGCGTATCGGGCAGCAGTTCCGACAATGTAAATTGATTCAGCACAATATCGGGTGATGAATAATAGCCCTTCATTTCGTTGAACACGACGCCTTTATATGTGAGAACATCTTGTTCGGCATCGGGGTCATATTCATGATGCCAGCCCTCTTGCTGCAATATTTTAGGGCTAATGCGCGGATAAAAGACGGCATCTAAATATACATCCACCAGATTATAAAAATCTTTCAAGTTGGTGCTGGCAATCGGATACACAGTCATATCCGGGAAGGTCATGGCATTTAAAAACGTGTTGAGTGATGTTTTCAGCAGTTCTACAAACGGCTCTTTGACCGGGTATTTGCGTGACCCATTCAGGACAGAATGTTCTAGGATATGCGGCAGTCCGGTCGAATCCGATGGCGGCGTTTGGAAGCCTACAGCAAATGATTTATTTTCATCATCATTTTCCAAAGAGAGTAATTCTGCGCCCGTCCGCACATGCCGGAATAAACGGGCTTTGGTGCTGAGTTCGGGAATCGTCGTTTCTTTAATGAGTTCAAACCCAAGAATCACGGTCATAGTGCCTGTCGCCTTTCATCATCAATTTCGCTTTAAAATAATTTTAAACGGAGACAAGCATTTTGGATAGGAAAAATTACGTTCTTAGACCTTCAAATCGGTTTAGAATTTCATCAAAGGGGACAATTTCTAATCTACCACGAAAGAGATTTTTATGGTTTTGCCCTCTTGACAGCGATTTGATAATTCAGTATTGTATGCGTGTAAAGCAGGTTAATCCGTTTTTAGGACACTTTATTCCATGATTTACGTTATCCAAAATTCCCCCATGTGTTGTTGTCTGTGTTTGTGTATGGCAAACAAACACCGGGGTTTGGTCATGGCATAAAACGCGCCTGTTTTCCCAACCTTAGAGGACACATGCCCCGGTAACTGCTGGGGCATTTTTTATTCTTGTTCAAGTTACAAGACATGCCCTAGCACATTGCTGGGGCATTTTTATTTGTCCAACTTGCAATAGCTTAACCACAGTAGACCACATCGGAGGCGGCGTATGGAACCCTGTTGTTGTGATGGCTGTAGCACCTAAAGAAATGTCGTTTTCGCTTTTTCACTCAAATTATCATTCTATTCACATCTCTGGAGACACTACCATGACAGTTCGTATTCGTATCATTGCTGTTTTGCTGTTACTCGTGGCAACAATGGTTGCGGTGCCGTTTATTAATGCTCAGGACGCGGTTGAGTCCAGCATTGTCAGCGCCGATTGGCTTGCAGAAAATCTGGATAATCCGCAGGTGCGCGTCATTGAAGTGAGCGTTATCCCTGGGGTATATGAACGTGGGCATATCCCCGGCGCAGTCAATTTTGTTTGGCACACTGATTTTGTAGATACCGTTTACCGCGATATTGTCTCGGCAGACAATTTCCAAGCCTTGGTGCAAGCCGCAGGTATCAATCAAGATACCACTGTCGTACTGTATGGCGATAACAATAACTGGTTTGCGGCATGGGGTGCATGGATTTTTAACCTGTATGGGTTTGAAGATGTGCGTTTGCTGGATGGTGGGCGCGTGAAGTGGGAAGCCGATGGACGCGAACTTTCGACCAGCGTGCCAACTTTTGAAACAGGCAATTTTACGATTGGCGACATTAACGCCGACCTTCGCAGTTTTAAAGCAGATGTCTTGAGCATTGTAGAAGGTGAAAATGCGGGTACGTTGATTGATATTCGGTCAGCAGCAGAATTTAACGGCGAAATTTTTGCGCCGGAAGGCATTCAGGAATTGTCTATTCGTGCCGGGCATATTCCGGGTGCCATTAATGTCCCTTGGGGGCAGAACGTCCGCGAAGATGGCACTTTTAAATCCGTAGAAGAATTACGCGAATTGTATGCTGGTTTGGGCATTGATGGCACGGGTCCCATTGTCACCTACTGCCGTATTGGGGAACGCGCTGCGCTGACATGGTTCGTTTTGCGCGAATTGTTGGGTTACGAAGTCGCCGTCTATGATGGGTCATGGACAGAATGGGGCAATTCCGTCGGCGTGCCGATTGAAAATCCCGCCGGCACTGTTTGGGGCGGACGTTAATTTATGTCGGAGTCGACACAAGGGGGCAGCTTGCTGAACGGGGCTGCCCCCGTGACTTTTTTTCTGAGTAGGCGTGCTGTGTGGCAGTCGGCATTAGCAGTGCTGATTTTAAGCATCATTGGCGTGGGGGCGTTTATTTTGCATAAGACGCCGGGCAGCGGTGCAACTGCCTCTTTTTCGCTCTTGGTGGGCGCTGCCATTGGCATTGTTTTTGAGCGTGGACGCTTCTGTTTTTTCTGCATCCTGCGTGATTTTATCGAACCCGATGGCACAGGACAGCGCAACAGCGGCGGTTTATTTGCTATCCTAACCGCATTGGCAGTCGGTGGCATTGGGTATGCCATTGTATTTGGTGCATTTTTGCCGAATGCTGGTGCAGGAAGATTGCCGCCACAAGCCCATATTGGACCCGTAAGCCCGGTGTTGGTCGCTGCTGGAGTCGCCTTTGGTGTGGGCATGGCACTCTCCGGTGCGTGTATCAGCGGGCATTTGTATCGCTTAGGTGAAGGGTATGCGCGGGCGCCGATTGCCTTGTTTGGGGCATTAATCGGGTTTGGCATTGGCTTTCTGACGTGGTATACGCTGTACGTGGAGATGTTGGTACGCGCCCCAGTGGTGTGGCTGCCCAGTATATTGGGTTATGCTGGCTCACTGATTCTGCATTTGGCAGTGTTGGGCGGGTTGGCGCTGTTTTTGCTGCGCTACTTGCCAGAAGTCCCTGCCCGCGTTAATGGCAAAATCACGGTTCAATCCATTTATCGCAGCCTGACGCAAGAACGCTGGAATCCGATTGCTACAGGCGCATTGGTCGGAATCATCGGCGTGTTCTTATATTTTCGTGTTGAACCGTTGGGGGTTACAGCACAATTAGGTAGCATTTCGCGGACTATTCTGGATAACGCCAATGTGTTATCAGAACGCTTGCCCGGTTTAGATACCTTCGCCGGATGCGCTACGCAGGTTGTGGATGCTATCATGGACAATGGCTGGCTGATTGGTGGTCTGGTAGCAGCGTCATTTTCGGCGGCGCTCTTATCCAATCGCTTTCAGGTGAGCCAACTCACGTTACGCAATTCGGCAACTGCCCTACTTGGTGGGATTTTGCAAGGCTGGGGGGCGATGATGGCATTGGGCTGTACCGTCGGCACGCTTCTTTCGGGCATTTCTGCCTTTGCGTTATCAGGGTGGGTTTTTGCCATTGCGGTATTTGCCGGAGTATGGCTCGGTATTCGGCTGCGGTTGCATCAGAGTTAAAAATTAGGGTGCTATACAAGTCAATTTTGGAGGCAAATTTGAAAATGAGGGCGAACACGCAGGTTCGCCCCTACAAATACCACGATTTGTAGGGGATGACCTATGTGCCATCCCGAAAAACTGATTTTTGCGACCCTCTTGCCTCATAGCAAAAAACGCGCTATAGTAGTTTTGTTGGCACAAGTGATGATGTTTTTCGAGAACGTGCCATCACTTTGCGCCATCCCCCATCTCAATAGGCGCATCAGTCTCACAGGCTAGTAACCACGACTAATGCAAAACCCAGAAAGACAGCTAACGCTGTATTTCGATGGGCATTGTATGGGATTTTATCGGAAAACTATAGATGAGGAGGTGCTTATCGAGCGAATGAGCATCAGCGCGTTTTGCGAAAGACAATGGAATTGATGCTACTATAATTGGGCTTTAGGGACAGGCATGTTCAACCTGTCTTCTTTGTTTCTAACCACGAAGTCACGAAGGACACAAAGAAAGGCAAAAAATCACCACAGAGGCACCGAGACCACAGAGGTATCACAGAGAAAGGTTTAAAGCAGAGTCGTAGAGTATCACTCATCCTCACTAAGATTCAGGCGTTATCGAAATAGTCTCTTTAGCAGACTTGTCTTTTTGGCAGCCGGACATTTTAATGTCTGGCGACCCTGACCGATATGCCGATATGAGTCATGTCGCATTTTTGGGATGATATACATCTAGCGAGTAGCAATTACCACATCTTGATTCAGTGGGTAAGTCTCTGAGCCTACTTTTAGATATAGCTGGTCATTTTCAATAAATAATTTGCCGGATTCGTCAAATATTTCATAAGGTGGATTTGTGAGGTAAGGAGTAGAAAAATAATAACATGAAAGACCTGATGGATCGCATTCAAGGATAGTATATGTTTCTATTGGGGAACTATAACCCCATCTCTCTCCACCCCAAAGGCGCGTTAGATAATATTGGTTGTCGTCAAAATAAATTGCCTCAATTTGGATTAAATCAGATGCTAACAACATACCCAATAAGCTCGCCACCATCACAACACAACCAATTACACAACACAAAAATATTAAAAGTAAAGGAGCGCCTCGGACTTTGGCAATTCCAGTGAGAAACAAAAATATACCAGGTATTATAATAACGAATATTTTTTGATTAATAGGAGATTGAGTGAGCAAGGAGAATGGATAAAAAATCACAGTTCTGTCTAACATCGGAAATTCGAGGGTGTATCTAACCATTAATCCGTATAATATGACAACAAATAAACCGACCAAAGCAAAACCGAAGGCTCTTAGACCTTTTAGCCAATTAGAAGTAACATTTGTCTCATCTACCATAGATTTGTCTCTTGTAGGGACTTCGACAACTTCAGCATAAAAACACCTACGCTTATTTTAGTACAAGCATCGGCTGACATGCCAATTTTTTATTCATTAGAGAGTAGTTGTAAAGGCACATTACGGAGCCAGACGATGCAACATTCGATCTATCATGGCAACATAAATCCAACATTCGCTGATCGTCGGCAAGGCTTCATAGTCCTTGCTCAAGCGGCGATATTTACCCAACCAAGCAAAAGTGCGCTCCACAATCCACTGCTTGGGCAACACAACAAAGGTGTGCAGGTCGCTACGCCGCACAATTTCCGCGCACACGCCCAACAAGTAGCTACACCAATACAACAGCGCCGGACTGTCGTAGCCACCATCAAACAACACTTTCACCCAGCGCGTGAACAACGGCACGCGCTTCAACAAGTGTCGCGCCCCATCGCTGTCCGCCCAATTGGCGGGATGCACCATCACGCGCACCAACCACCCTTGACTATCCACCACAATATGCCGTTTGTGTCCTTTCACTTTCTTACCGCCGTCGTAGCCGCGGGCCCCCTTTTTCAGTGGTTTTGACGGATTGGCTATCCACAATCAGCAAACTCGGTTCGGGGTCACGCTTTTCGTGCTGGCGGACTTGGTGGCGTAAGGCATCATTGATGCGCTGCCAAGTGCCATCTCGACACAATTTGTAAAAATAGGTTTTGACCGTTTGGAAAGGCGGAAAATCATGCGGCAGCATCTGCCACGAACACCCCGTCCGCAGCACATAAAGAATCGCGTTGAGATATTCGCGCATGGGGGTACGTTTATGGGGCAGCAGCGGATAAAGCTGTTGCCATTGTTTATCGTTCAAATCAGTGGGATAACGGTGTCGTGTGTTCATGGCAACCAGTTTATACCGTAATCTTTTTCTTTACAACCACTCTCTGATAGCTAACCATTCCGCAAGAAACGTGCCAAGAGCAAGGCAGCGACCACCAGCACGCCGCCTATCATGGCGCTGCAAATACTCAGCACCCAGCCGGGGCTGTTGGGCGGTTGCATGAAAATCAACACGAAGCCACAGCCCCTGACTAAGATACCAATTTGCAAAAAACCGCGCAGCGCCTCATGTGCGCCTACGCTAACAACATTCAACGCGATTGGACTATCTTTGCACTCAATTATTCCGGCAGTTGATATACCCGCACATAATCAATCAAATACTGCTGAGGGAATTGAGTCGTGTCATCAGGATAACCGGGCCAATTGCCACCGACTGCCAAATTGAGCAGCATAAAGAAGTCATGGTCAAATGCCCACTCCCGCCTGCCGACCACGCTACGCGGTAATGAAAAAAACCGTTCGCCATCCACATACCAGATGATGCCGCGCTGATCCCAATTGACTGCGAAGGTGTGGAAGTCGTCCGATAGGGGCGTATCCAAGCGGATATTGCCGCCGATGCCGCTGCCACCCGAATAACCCGGACCATGTACCGTGCCATACAGCATATTCGGCTCTTTCCCGACAAACTCCATGATGTCGATTTCACCCGAATTGGGCCAGCCGACTTCGGGGAAGTTTGCGCCAAGCATCCAAAAAGCGGGCCAAATCCCTTGTCCATACGGCAGTTTCAGCCGCGCCTCAACCCGCCCATACTGGAACTCGAATTTGTCTTTAGTAATGCACCGCGCTGAGGTGTATTGGCACTCACCATACCAGCATTGGCTATCCGGCAGCGTCTCTTGACGGGCAACAATCGCTAGTTCACCATTGCCTGTATGCGAGACATTTTCAACCCGATCAGTATAAAATTGGTGTTCGTTATTGCCCCAACCATGACCGCCGATTTCGCACGTCCATGAATTCGTATCAATGGGCGTCCCTGCCGCCTCATCAAATTCATCCGACCAAATTAACTGCCATTGATCGGAGGCAATCGAAATAGCTTCGGTCAATTCTTCGTTGGGGTCGTTAGGCTGCGGTTCATTAGCAGCGGTATCTGTCGTTGGCTTCACCCCCGCCTCGCCCCCTTCGGTGCTGATTTGCGAAACATCGTCAACCGTGACAATTTCAACATGATCTACATACGTAACCTGCGCCCCAATGCCCCCCGGAAAGCCAAAAGCATACCCAGACACTTGATCTAAACCAAGACCGTCATCAGGCGCACCATTCGGTTGAAAATCAGTACGGCGCTGGAACAAAGCAAACGGAAGGGTGAATTGTCGCCAACCGCTGTAATCATCGGTCACGCGGAAGAAATAGCGTTCCGCACTATCGCCTGTCACGGTTGGATTCCGATTGTCAAAAAGGTCAATTTGGATACTCGCGCCCGTGCCATTGCCATACAACCAGAAGCGCAGCGCATTGGAGGCTGTCCAATCTGCGCTGACCCAGGTCGTGCCATCGGTCAGGGCATGGGTAAAACCACCCCACCCGCCATTTTTAATGTTATACTGCACCATCAAAACCGAATTGGTGGTCTCGCTTTCGGGTAACGACAGCGCCCCAAATGCGACAATTTGCCGCGCCGCAAGGACGACATTTTCAAAATCGCTGCCCCAAGGGATAAAGCCGAATGCGACTTGATTGGCATCTACCACATACGGAAGCCCACTTTCAAAATCCGCGATGACCTGTGGTGGTGTAGTTTGCCCAACCACCGGCGAAAAGCCGATTACCAAGGTTAGTAATGATAAAAATATTACTGTAAAGAATTTAGTCCTTTTCATAAAAACCTCCACTTTGTACAGGTTATAGGCGATGTTGCAACAGGATTATACCTATTCACTATCTATTCACCAATGTAGTTGCGTTCATCATTTTATTTACCCTATTGTTCCACCATGATTGTTATTTATCGCGCAAAAAACGTGCCAAGAGCAAAGCAGCAACCACCAAAACGCCACCTATCATGGTGCTGCAAATACTCAGCACCCAGCCGGGGCTGTTGGGCGGCTGCATGAAAATTAGCACGAAGCCGCACCCCCCGACCAGAATGCCCAGTTGCAAGAAACCGCGCAGTGCCTCATGAGCCATAGCGTTTTAGCGTTCCTTGCTGCAAGGGGATACACGCCGCCGTTTGCTGGAAACCTTCTGGCATGATGAGTTCCGGCACCGTCTGATTGCACGCTTCTTCGGCAAAAAATGGGCAGCGCGGATGAAACGCACAGCCCGCCGGAATGCGTGCTAACGCCGGAATTTCTTCGCTGCGTAACGGAATTTGCGCTTTGTGGCGCGTCACGTCAGGGTCAGCTTCTGGCACCGCCGCCAATAATGCCCGCGTATACGGATGAGCCGGATTGCCAATCACATCGGGCGTTCTGCCAATTTCCACAATGCGCCCCAAATACATCACGGCAATGCGCCCGCCCCACGCAAAATATTTCGCCAGCGCCAAATCATGCGTGATAAACACGATCGCCAAGCCCAATTCTTCGCGTAAGCGATGCAGCATCTTCAAAATGCCAATGCGAATGCTGACATCCACCATGCTCACCGCTTCGTCCGCCACAATCAAGCGCGGCTTAAGCGTCAAAGCACGGGCAATGCTCACCCGCTGGCGCTGCCCGCCGCTGAGTTGATGCGGATATTTGTTCACAATATCATCCGGCGGCGTCAAATCCACCAAATTGAGCAGTTCGTATACGCGCTCACGCAGTTCCCGCCGATTATTGACCATCTTGTGGCGCATTAACGGAAAACTCAAAATTTGCCCAATCGTATGCGTCGGATTGAGCGAAGCAAACGGGTCTTGATGCACAATCTGCAAGGTGCGGCGTAATTCAGAACGTTCCTGCCGCGAGCGATACGTTTCAAACGGACGCCCTTTTATCAAAAGTTCGCCGCTGCTGTGCGCCAATAAGCCCGCAATAATTTTGCCGGTGGTGGTTTTGCCGCAGCCACTTTCCCCCACCAAACATAAAATTTCATTGGGATACACTTCCAAATTAATGTCTTGTAACACGCGCAGCACTTGGCGGTCTTTTTTAAAGGTGCGATGTACCCCATGCAAAGCGACTA
>JALHOR010000121.1 GCA_022842885.1 Anaerolineae bacterium | reverse complement strand
TTCGTATCATGCCCCTGCCTCGTATGTGCGAACCAATATCGAAGGCACACTGAATGTACTGCAAGCCAGCCGCGAACTGAACGTCGAGCGCCTGATTCATACCTCTACCAGCGAAGTGTATGGCACAGCGCGTTATACCCCCATAGACGAAAATCATCCATTGCAAGGGCAATCCCCCTACTCCGCTACCAAAATCGGCGCAGATAAATTGGTCGAAGCCTTTCATTTATCATTTGCTGTACCCGTTGTCACCGTGCGTCCCTTCAATACATTTGGACCGCGCCAATCGGCACGCGCCATTATCCCGACGATTATCACACAATGTTTAACGGGCGATGTCGTCAAATTGGGCAATTTGCACCCCACGCGCGACTTAAATTTTGTGACGAACACTGCCGAAGGTTTCATGTTGGCAGCAGGCACACCGGAAGCCATTGGCAAGACGATTAATCTTGGCACAGGCAGCGAAATCAGCATGAAAGAATTGGCGCAAATGATTATCGCGCTCACGGGCAATCGGGCAGTAATTCACACCGATGAACAACGCCTGCGCCCAGAGGGCAGCGAAGTGGAACGCCTCGTTGCCGATATTACGCTAGCACAGGGCTTGCTCAATTGGCAACCGCGCATCTCATTAGAAGATGGTTTATCGCGCACGATTGATTGGATAAAGCACAATTTGGAAAGGTATAAACCCCATGTCTACAACGTATGAGCCGGGAGCAGCACCAGCCGGGTTTATTCCCTTATGTGTGCCAGTGATACAAGGCAATGAGTGGACGTATGTGAAAGACTGCCTTGATACCGGCTGGGTATCGTCTGTTGGCAATTATGTAGACAAGTTTGAAGCGCAAGTCGCGCAAGCCGCCGGCACACCCTACGCCGTAGCAGTGGCAACCGGAACAGCCGCTTTGCATATTGCGCTCTTGGTGGCAGGCGTTGAAGCTGATGACGAGGTGCTAATTTCAACATTGACCTTCATTGCTCCCGCAAATGCCATCCGCTATTGTGGCGCTCATCCTATTTTTGTAGATGCTGAACCGCGCTATTGGCAGATGGATGTGCAGCGCGTAGCGGATTTTTTGCAAGAGGATTGCACGTTCATTAATGGCGAAGTCCGCAACAAAGCCACCGGAAGGCGCGTGAAAGCCATTGTGCCAGTGGATATTTTGGGGCATCCGGTGGATATGCAACCGCTATTGGCGCTGGCAGAACAGTATCATCTCGTCATCGTCGAAGATTCGACCGAAAGTTTGGGCGCGACGTATTATCAAAAACCCGTCGGCAGCCTCAGCCATATTGCCTGTTACAGCTTCAATGGCAACAAACTGATTACAACAGGCGGCGGCGGCATGATTGTGACACATAATGCGGCGTGGGCAAAACGCGCCAAATATCTGACGACGCAGGCAAAAGATGACCCGCTGGAATATGAACACGGCGAAGTCGGTTACAACTATCGGCTGACGAATATTCAGGCGGCGCTAGGCTGCGCCCAAATGGAGCAACTGCCAGAGTACCTCGCAGCAAAACGACGGATTGCCGCCACCTATAATGAAGCTCTCGGCACGATGCCCGGTATAACCGGATTTCCGCAAGCGCCCTATGCTGAAAGCGCCCGTTGGATGTATACGTTGCTGATTGATGACAGCATCACGGGCATTCACAGCCGCGACGTGCTGCATCTTTTGGAGAAAGAGCGCATCCAAACGCGCCCCTTGTGGCAACCACTGCATTTGAGCAAAGCCTTTCCGGGGGCGCAGGTGCTAGGCGGGCAAGTCGCGGAAAAACTCAATCAACAGGGACTGAGTTTGCCATGTTCCGTCAATCTCAGTTCGGATAACCAAGAAACGGTGATAGACGCGGTGATACGGTGCATTCAGGCGGTAGCGCAGCCTGTTCGGTGATAGTGGCGTTTCACCCAATCATCACTTCGCCTGCGACTTCTCCCAAAGGCAACCTCACCCCCCGACCCCCTCTCCAAACATGGAGAGGGGGAGATAATTCGTGCGTCCCATGACGAACTGTTGGTCATATCATTTATTATCAGGTTGGGATTTTTGGGGGTGTGGATTGATAATGGGAATATTTTCCCAAGGGTTATCCAAAAAACCTAATTTTATGAGCAGCCTTGACCACACATTATTCCGATATACCAGTGGAATAACCCGCAAAGGAAGGTCATAACCACTTTTATGGTGTGCCGCAATCGGCGCAACAAAACGACGTGCGCCGGGTCCTTGCTGTTTCCATGCGTCTAAGGGCATATCTATATCCCCGAATGGGTGTGAAATAGTCAGAATGATTTCATCGTCTTTCATGATATAGTTTCACCCAATCATCACTTCGCCTGCGACTTCGCGGGCTTTTTGGATGGCGTGCAGAATATTATCGGTGCGTCCCATGACGAACTGTTGGTCATAGGGGGTGTGCTGCAAGACCAATTCCACATTGGCTTGAATCAGCGTGGCTTCTCGTTCCAGTTGTGTCAACTCATCGCCACCGACGAGAATAAAGCCACCTTCCTTCAATTGAGGTAGCAGCACCAATCCCAATTGGCGCATGATGTCCGCGCCCCAAAAGTTATAGCGCGATACTTCAAAACCGCCGAGGTGTTTGCCGGGTTGCAACCGCAAATTATGTTTTTGCCCATCGCCATTGATACACTTCACACTAATTCGCAGACTCATGATATTGTTTCCTACTCTAAAACTTTGGCTTAAAGATAAAATTCCAATCGGAATATTGTTCTTTTAGCTTATCAATCTGTTTGTTGACTGATGTATTGACAATAACATTGGTCGTTTTCAGTCGAATCTCAATGGTACGAATATTCTGAATATCGTCAATTGAAGGGCATACATCATTGGGCAGTGTCGGGCGCGTCCCATTTGCTATTATTAGACCCTCAATTTGATCTACAATTTGGTTATACACATCTTCAGACCATGCTTCGGCGGCACTGTCATCGGTGCTGGTATCCACGCTACGTCCGTCTTTATCTTCAATGAAGCGCATTTCGTCATTGATGACAATCAAGTCAAATTCTGCCAAGTCCACGCCATCTGCCGTGATATAAATCGTCTGATACACCTGCATTAGAATGACATATCCATTGGTGCGTTCAATAAATTCATTCACACGCTAATGATAGTATAGCACCCTTTTTGGCGGCGCTTTGCGTGGTGAAATAGCAGTTTCTTAACATCCATTTCATGCACTTCTGGTATCGTAGTGCGATTGGTGAAAGCTGCTGTTAGGATAAATCCATGTTGAAAAAACTACTGCGCTGGCTGCTGCGCCTGATTATGGCAATCGTGATTCTGCTTGTCGTCGTGTATGTGGTGTTGGTGATACGCTCACAGCCCCTACCCGACCAGCCGTTTTTTGTGGACGATGAATTTTTGGTCATCGCGCATCAGGGCGGTGATGGGCTGCGCCCTAGCAATACCATGAGCGCCTTTGAACATGCGGTCGCTTTGGGTGTGGATGCGCTAGAGATGGATATTCACAGCACGAAAGATGGCGTGCTGGTCACAATTCATGATGCCACCATAGACCGCACCACCAACGGCAGCGGGCGCGTGCTGGATTACACATTTGCTGAATTGCAACAGTTCGACGCTGGTTATAATTTCCCTACGCTGGCAGAAGAAGCCCATCGCAGCGATAGACCGTATCGCGGACAAGGCATTAGCATTCCGGCATTGACCGAAGTGTTTGAAGCCTTCCCAGAAATGCCGATGGTCATTGAAATCAAGCAAAAAACACCTTCAATTGTCACGCCTTTTTGTGAACTCCTGCGCCAATACGCGCTGACTGACCAAGTGGTGGTCGCTACCTTTCATGAAGAAACCGTGCGCGAATTTCGCCAAGTTTGCCCAGAAGTCCCGACTGCCGCTGTTGAAAGTGAAGTGCGTTTGTTCTTCGTGCTGAATAGCATCGGGCTGACGCCGGGTTTCCAGCCGGAGGCATATGCTTTCCAAGTGCCAGAATATTCGGGCGATTTACAAGTGGTCACGCGCAGTTTTGTGGAGAATGCCAAGCAGCACAATATTGATGTGCATCCCTGGACAATCAACGATGAAGACGGAATGCGCCGCCTGATTGATATTGGCGTGCAGGGCATCATCACCGATTACCCAGACAAACTGCTGCAAATTCTGGGGCGGTAAATACCATAAACTGCCTAGGCTATTGGCAAAAAATGCAAATGCAAAGCTGTCGCAGCGTAGCATTGCCATAAGATGCTAATTTTTATCACCATGCTAGCATTTTCGTGATTGGCGATAACATTTGAACGCTTTTTGCCTGCTTCGCAGCGCAGATTGCGATGTCCATTTTCAGTGGCATGTTGGATTATTGGCTCGTTCATAAAATCTACAACTTGCATAAGACACTTGCGTACTATAGAAATGAATGTTACTGACTTATTGTGTGAGGATTACATCGTGAAAATTGCGGTCATGGGTGCTACTGGCGGCACGGGTAAATTGTTCGTTTCGGAAGCATTAAAAGCCGGACATCAGGTCACGGTGCTGGTGCGTAATCCTGAAAAACTCAATCTTCAGCACCCACAGTTAGAAGTGTTGACGGGTAACGCGCTGGACATTAAGGATGTGCGCCGTGTTGTGGGTGGCAAAGATGCCGTTTTGTGTGCGCTTGGTTCGAACGAAACCAACAAGAAAACCACCGTCCGGCAAGATGGCACTGCCCATATTATCAAAGCATTGGCAGACCTCAACGAACAACCCCATTTTGTCATTGTTAGTTCGTTAGGAGCAGGCGATAGTAAAAGTCAGATGTCGTTCTTCATACGTCTCATCATTGGTTATATTCTGCGTCATCCACTGGCAGACCATAATCAACAAGAACTACTGGTGAAAAAAAGCCTATTGCCTTGGACAATTTTACGCCCAACCGCGTTAAACGATGAGCCGGCTGTTGGAAATGTGGTGATAACCAAACCGCCACAAGCAGTTTCCGCACAAGCACCCGTAACCCGCGCTGATGTGGCACTGCTTGCCCTTAAAGTCATTGAAACACGAACTCATTTGAATGAAGCAATCACATTGACATCGGCAAAATAATCGCATCAACGCTCTTTGACCCTCAGTAAATCACGACATTTCAGTATGATATGGCTGAGGGGATGAAGCCTTATAGTGAGAGTGTGCTGGATACTCTCAGAAACTTACAGGATGCCGCATTTACGGAATGCGATATAATATATTCAAGATGAGTTAGGAGAATAAAATGAATACCCCAGAACTCATAACAATCCCAATTGCTGCTGATTTAGCTCACGCCTACTCAAACGCCTCATCTGAAGAGAAAATAAAAATTCAAGCACAGGTTGAACATCTACTGCGGGAAATGCTGCCGACAACATCCCAAACATTACAGAGTGTGGTACATGAATTAAGCCAAAAAGCCGCAGATCGGGGTATGACGCCTGAGATTTTAGAGGAGTTGTTGAACGAGAATGAGTGAGCGTCGTTATGTATTAGATACCAACATCCTCATTAGTATTATATTACTGGCTAGTTCAATCCCTCAACAAGCATTTGATAAAGTGATTGCGATAGGAAAAATCCTGCAATCCGAAGCAACATTGGAAGAAATCGAGCGAGTGATAATGCGCTCTAAATTTGATAAATACCTCACTCGTGCTGAACGAGAAATATTCCTCAATAAGCTCAAACAAGATTCGCTCATGATAGCCGTCAATATCACGATAACAGATTGTCGTGACCCCAAAGATAATAAATTTTTGGAATTGGCATTAAGCGGGAATGCCAATGGTATCATTTCAGGCGATAACGATTTACTGGTGCTGCACCCTTTTCGCACCATTCCCATCGTTACACCGCGTTTTTTCCTCGATAATGATGTATAACCAAAAATAATCCTTCTCTATCCATTTCCATATATGGACTCACCCATGACCTATGACCATAAAATCGCGCAGCAACTCAGCCTGCGCCCAGAGCAAGTGGCGGCAGCTATCCGCCTCTTGGATGATGGCAACACCATTCCGTTTATCGCCCGTTATCGCAAAGAAGCCACGTTTAATCTGGATGAATTTATGATTCGCCAGATTCAAGAGACCGTCACGAAATTGCGGGCAGTGGATGACCGCCGCGAGTCGATTCTGGCGTCTATCGAAGAACAAGGCAAGCTGACGCCCGACCTGAAAAAACACCTACTCGCCGCCGAAACGCTCACTGAATTAGAAGATTTGTATCTGCCCTACAAGCCCAAACGCAAAACTCGTGCCAGTGTTGCCCGCGAAAAAGGCTTAGAGCCACTGGCGCAACTGATTCTTTCACAGCCGCGCACGGGCAAAACACCAGCAGACGCCGCGCAAGCATTTTTGAGCGATATTGTCCCTACTATAGAAGATGCGCTCTCCGGCGGGCGCGACATCGTAGCAGAAATTATCAGTGATGACGCGGCGATACGCGGCGGTGTGCGCGAGAAGGCACTACATTGGGGCAGCCTCAGCAGCAAACGGATTGAAGATAGCAAAGATGAAAAATCGGTCTTTGAGATGTATTATGATTTTTCGATTGCCATCAAGCACCTCAAGCCGTATCAAACGTTGGCGCTAAATCGCGGCGAGACGGAAAAAATCTTGCGCGTCAAATTGGATATTCCAGAGCGCGATTGGCAGGAAATTGTCTATGGTAAATTTCGCCCGGATAGACGCAGCGCGTGGGCAGAGCAGCTTGAGTTAGCGATTGAAGACGCGGCAAAACGCTTGCTACTGCCTGCGATTGAACGCGACATTCGGCGCACACTGACCGACACCGCCGAACTGCACGCTATCCAAGTGTTTGCTGATAATTTGCGGGGATTGCTGCATCAGCCGCCACTGCCAGAACGCATCGTCATGGGCGTTGACCCGGCGTATCGGACGGGGTGCAAAATTGCCATTGTGGATGCATCCGGCAAAGTGCTGCATACGACGGCGATTTATCCGCATGAGCCGCAGCGTAAATGGCGTGAGTCATTGGCAGAATTGGCAATGCTGATTCAAAAATTTGGTGTCACCGTGATTTCTATCGGCAATGGCACGGCATCCCGCGAGACAGAGGCACTCATCGCCGAACTCACCCGTGCCATGCAAGGTGTGCAGTATGCCATCGTCAATGAAGCGGGGGCTAGCGTCTACAGCGCCAGCGATTTGGCGCGTGCCGAACTACCGAATTTAGATGTGTCCATACGCGGCGCGGTTTCCATTGCCCGCCGGATGCAAGACCCCTTGGCAGAACTGGTGAAAATTGACCCCAAGAGTATCGGCATTGGCTTGTACCAGCATGATGTGAATCAAAAAGAATTGGCGGCTGCGCTGGATGCCGTTGTCGAAAGTGTCGTTAATCAAGTCGGCGTGGATGTCAACACGGCATCACCTGCCCTGCTGCAATATGTAGCGGGCATCGGCGCAAAATTGGCAAACAATGTGGTGCTGTATCGGGATGAGAATGGCAGTTTTAAGAGTCGGGCGAGTATCAAAAAAGTGGCAGGCATGGGCGCGAAAGCCTTTGAACAAGCGGCGGGCTTTTTGCGCGTGCGCGATGGCAGCAATCCGCTGGATGCCAGCGCCATCCATCCTGAAAGTTATGATGTTGCCAAAGCCATCTTAGACCGCGCCGGGGTGACGCTGAAAGACAAACCCGAAAAACGCGCTCCGGCGATTAACAGCCTCAAACAATCTTTGAAATTAGACCAACTCGCGGCAGAACTCGGCACCGGCATTCATACGCTGAGTGATATTTTTGACCAACTGGTGCGCCCCGGACGTGACCCGCGTGAGGATGTGCCAGCCCCGTTACTCCGCAGCGATGTATTGTCGCTGGATGATTTGCGCGATGGCATGGTGTTATCTGGCACTGTGCGAAACGTCGTAGACTTCGGCGCGTTTGTGGATATTGGCGTGAAACAAGATGGCTTGCTGCACATCAGCCAAATGCCGCGCGGCACAAAACTCAGCGTGGGCGACATTATCAAAGTCAAAATTCTAAGTGTGGATAAGGATAGAGGCAGGATTGGCTTGGGGTGGGGGTAGTGGAAAATTGGTTTGTTTGATATTATTTTATTTCAATGGACACTTGCTCAAAAATTTAACGGGGTCAGAGATACTTTGACTCTAATTGATAGGTTAACTTTACGCGCCTGGATTTGTGTAATCACCATCATTATAACAGCGATCCATTTGGTGTTTCGGCGATAAGTGTAATTATATAGTAAGTGTCTGTTTTAATATTTATCTAGAAAATCTCAGATATAAGTCGTTCTATACCTCATGCGAAAAAAGCTACTGAAAAATGGCGAAGATGTTCTCCTAGAAAATTTCTATGCATTAAAAACACGCGAAGATATTGCAAATTTATTGGAAATAACAGAAAGCACCTTAATTTATTATCTTTATCGAAAGCACCCAATAGATAATTATACTGTTTTTGAAATTCCTAAAAAATCACAGCAGGGTAAACGTAAAATAGCAGCACCAATTACACCTCTTAAAATTATTCAGCAAAAACTAAATGAGATTTTGCAATGTGTCTATCATCCAAAATCTCCCGTTCATAGCTTTATTCGTTCTGATGATAAGCGTAGTATCCTTACAAATGCACGGCAGCATTTTGGTAAACGATTTGTATTTAATATTGACTTGGAGGATTTTTACCATTCAATCAATTTTGGGCGGGTACGGGGTTTATTTTTAGCCCCACCTTATGGATTCAATAACTTAGTGGCAACTACACTTGCCCAATTATGCATTTTTGATAATCAATTGCCTCAAGGTGCGCCCACATCACCTATTATTTCTAATATGATTTGTGCAAGATTGGATAGTCAACTTCTTCACTTAGCAAAACAATATCAATGTATTTATACTCGCTATGCCGACGATATTACCTTTTCAACTTCATATAAATCTTTTCCCCTAGCTGTTGCAAAGAACGAAAAAGGCATTTTTGTTCCCGGTGTAGAACTTACTGAAATTATCGAATCTAATGGGTTCAAAATTAATCAATCAAAAGTAAGACTTCAAAATCGTTCCTATCAACGGCAAGTTGTTACTGGTTTGATTGTTAATAATGCGCCGAATGTGGGAAAAGAGTTACTACAACAAATTCGCGCAATGTTGTATGTGTGGGAAAAATTTGGGCTTGAAAATGCACAACGAGAATTTGAGGAAAAATACATTAAAAAACATCGTGGCGGTTATCATCGAAATGAATATCCAGCATTTGAAAAGGTTTTAAGAGGAAAGATTGATTTTCTCGGTTATGTGCGGGGTAAAGATAACCCCAAATATATTAAATTTATGAATCTATATGAAAATTTGTTTTATGGCAGTATTCAAAATGCTGTATGGGTGATTGAAACTGAAATTGATGATGACAATCTTAATCAGCTAGACGATTTTTCTCAGGGTACGGCATTTTTTCTAGATAAATATGGATTAATAACATGCCATCATGTAATTGAGACACCATTATTTAATAATATGAAATCCTTCCAACCCCCAAACGTTTCAGAAAAATCTCCCCTAAGAAAAAAAACCTCACATCAGCATTTTGATTTAGCAATTTTGGAATTTGATGCACTTGTCAAACGCAAATTATTCATAACTCATCGTAGTATAGAAGATATAACGGATGATCGGAATATCGGCGAAGAAGTCACTTTAATGGGCTTTCCTAATTATCATCTCGGATCATCTATTACAATTAAGTCTGGTAAGATTGCCAGCTTCCGAAACATACATGGAATAAGATGGATAGTTATTAGCCCTGCTATTGTAGCTGGAAACAGTGGGGGACCTGTGTTGGATAAACATAATCGAGTTATTGGAGTTGCAGCACAGGGAATAAAACCTGACGAAAGCGAGGATAAAACTGATTTTTTTGGTGTTATTCCAATCCATTATTTAGATGCGTTTTTCAAGAAGTAAATTATACAGGCGTTGCAACTTTACCACGCCTGAAAAAATTAATACCTAATCTAACACACCTATGGGTCACATGACGGAAACGATGATGGTTAATCTTTCCAATAGATTTAATAATTAGACTTTAGTGCTGATCCAAAAGTGGAATAACACAAATATAGACATGATAAAAATATGCTGGCAACACCTGAAAGAACGCTTGAAGGCTTATTTAAGCAATATATGGCATGTATTGTAGATAATCACGCGCCTGAGAATACCACCGAAGTCTATAACCGGCTTTTGGAGGCTATTGCTGATGAGAGTGCCATGCCGGAAGCAGTCATTCAAATTATTACCCAATTATTTGCCCAATATCCCGAACACGATCTGATTTTATTGCAGCTTCTTCGCAGCATTAGCGACATTAATAAATGGCAGGGTGGCTATCTTTACCCAGAATTCCGGTGGTTAGTGGTGCAACTGATAGCGACAAAAGACATGGATTGGTTTGAGCAAGTCTATGATGTGATACCTGTCTTAGTGGATATTTGCGGCACAGAGCTAATGCGTGCCTTCCTGTTGACGATGCTGGTCAATCCCACCCACAAAACCAATATGCTCACCCTGCTTCGCGCTTTTTATTATACAGGGCATACCATAGAAACACTGCAAATGCTGCATCGCTTGATAAAACCCTCGGAACAACCGGCTGCTTTCGAGCGATTAATGCTTGATACCGCCAATTTTGTACTGTCGCGCCCAGATATTACCTTCAAAGAAACTGACCGAACTTTCTTGATAGGTCGGCTAAAGGCTGGCAGTCCATTGGTGTTAGCGAATGCTGAACGCTATGAAGCGGCTCTCACACTCCTCACAAAATAATCCTAGGCGGCACAAAAGTCAGCGTGGGCGATATTATCAAAGTCAAAATTCTAAGTGTGGATAAGGATAGAGGCAGGATTGGCTTGGGGTGGGGGTCGTAGCAGTTAAAAGATGAAAGTAAAAAGTAAAAAGCATGCGGCGTGATGTAGGGGTGTATACTATATTCAGGCAAGGGCTATTCAGAAGTTTTGTTGATAATCATGACATCTATCCAAACCTATCTCCAAAAAATCCCATATTTTGCGGGCATTACCCCGCCAGAGTTGCACCGCCTTCAAACAACGAGTTTGCTTCACACCTATGCGGCGGGCGAAGTCATCTTTACGGAAGGTGAACTCAGCTTAGGCTTGTTCATCGTCGAAAGTGGGCATGTCAAAATTTATAAGCTGAGTCCCAATGGCAATGAACACATTCTACGCTTATGTGGGCAAGGCAAAACGTTTAATGATATTGGGGCGTTGGACGCGGGCGCAACCCCAGCCAATGCCGCCGCCCTCACCCATCCAACGCAGCTTTGGTTAATTCCTGTAGACACCCTGAAAACAATTTTGCTGCATAACCCAGTGGTGGCAACCAATGTGATCCGGTTTTTAGCACGCCAAGTTCGCACGTTGGTTGGGCAAATTGAAGATTTAGCACTGCATTCGGTGATTGTGCGTTTAGCACGGTTTTTGCTCAAACAGGCACAAAACCCTGATTTAAACGGCGTGGCGATTACCCGCACGGTCATCGCCGCCCACCTTAATACCACGCCGCAAACCATCAGCGTGACCCTGCGCGAATTAGAAGCAGCGGGCGCTATCGAATTTGACCGCCACAAAGTCCTCATCGTGCGCGAAGATGTCTTACGGACGATTGCCTGCCAGTAGTTGTGTCATTCATCACCCTTTTCGCATGATAAATATCGCCTCTCCTATGTGGATTTAAGCTAGCTTAAATCCGCATTTGTCCTCCACTGGTATCGTCTAAGAAATTCAATTGATTAAGAGGTTGTTCGATGGCTCAAGATACCATTTGGTTGCCGCAGATAAACCCCCGGATTTGTATGGGGTGCGGGGCGTGTATCGCCAGTTGTCCCTCTGGGTCGCTCAGTTGGGAAGCGGGTAAAGCGGCGTTGGGCTACCCAGACCGATGTGGTTATTGCGCCACCTGTGAAGAGATTTGCCCGGTGAGCGCCATTGAACTGCCATTGTTGATTATGAACCACCATCATCAAGAAAGAGGAAACCATGAATAAATCACCTAGCCCAAATTTTGTCTCATCGGTCATCGTGGGCAGCGCCGTGCTGATTGTGTTATTTTTGGCGCTGATGCCCGTTCGTATCCAAATCGTACCCGTGACCACCGCCGCGCAAGAAACACCTGCGACGAACACCCCAACCACAGTTGCCCAATCCACTGGGCGCAGCATGGAATTTACGCTACGAACACAATTGGGTGGCGAACCCGCGATGGCATTTGTGGGTGTGGGCGGCGCGATTGACGGCGTTGTGAACCCGGAACTGGTCGTTAATATGGGCGACACCGTGCGTTTAACCATCATCAATAGCGACCCTGTGCTGCACGATTTAAAAATTGATGCCTTTGGGGTCGGCACCGGCGAAATGCTGGAAGATGAGCAAACTGTCACGCTGGAATTTGTCGCCCATTTGCCCGGTAATTTTGAGTATTACTGCTCGATTCCGGGGCATCGTGAAATTGGCATGAAAGGCTTAATCAAAGTGGTTGGCGAAGTGGCGGCGGGCAGTGATACCGCGATGGACACTTCCCAAAGTGATGCGGGTTATACCAATACCGCTGGGGGTCACAATATGGATGTGATGACGGCTGCACCTGCCGCTGAAGATGCCGTTTCGATTGTGCGTAACCCGGCTGATTTACCGCCGCCGTTAAATAGTCGTGGCATTCCGCAGCATCATGTTATCGAAATGAACGCGGTGGAAGTGAATGGTGTTCTGGCAGATGGTACGACTTACCGCTATATGACTTTTGATGGGCAAGTGCCGGGTCCCATGCTGCGGATGACGGTGGGCGATACGATGGAAGTGCGCTTACATAACAAGATGGAAAGTACCCTGCCGCATTCGATTGATTTACATGCTGTAACGGGTCCTGGCGGCGGTGCGGTCTTCACGCAAACGTTGGCAGGCGAAGTCTCGGTGTTTAATTTCCGGGCGCTGCAAGCGGGTGTCTACGTTTATCATTGCGCTACCCCCAGCATTGGGCATCACATTTCCAGCGGCATGTACGGGCTTATTGTGGTGGAACCCGCTGGGGGCTTGCCACCCGTGGACAAAGAGTTTTATGTGATGCAAGGCGAAATTTATACAGCGCAGCCGTTTGGTACACCGGGACATGTGGAATTTAGCCATGAAAAAATGCTGGACGAAGCTGCCGAATATTTCGTCTTCAATGGGTCAGCCGGCGTGCTGACGTTAGATGAATATGCGTTGCGTGTGAACGTGGGCGACAGCGTGCGGATTTTCTTCGGCGTCGGTGGTCCTAATGCGATTTCGTCTTTCCATGTTATCGGCGAAATTTTCGACAAAGTATATGACGAAGGCTCGCTGACCTCTGAGCCGCTGAAAGATGTCCAAACGACACTTGTGCCGCCCGGCGGCAGCACCGTCGTCGAGTTTACCATGGATGTGCCGGGGCGCTATATTTTGGTAGACCACGCCCTAAGTCGCTTAGAACGCGGTTTAGCCGGGTTCTTATATGCTGAAGGCGCTGACAACAATGCTGTTTTTAGCGGCAGCGAAGCCCCCGAAGATTCCGGTCATTAAGCAAAAATTCCGTGCCAGCAGTCTTTTTCGTGCTGGCACTATTCCCCTTGCTAACCACAACCAAAGCGAAAACATCATGAGACTTGCCAACCCTATTCTCAGAAACATTTACGTTCTTTTCGTCTTGTGCCTAGTGCTGGTCAATGCTCGCGCCCAAGAGACTGCCACGTCCAGCCTCAGAATTTATGGCGCATGGGTGCGCCCCGCCGAAACGATGAGCGCCGCTTATGTGCAGATTACCAACGATGGCACGGCAACTGACACATTGGTGGCAGTCATCAGCAGCGCGGCAATCACAGAATTGCATGAGACACGCATCGAAAATAATGTTGCCCGAATGCGCCCGGTCACTGCCGTGCTTATCCCCGCCGGAGAAACCGTGCGGCTGGAACCCGGCGGCATTCATATTATGCTCATGGGGCTACCGCGCCCCCTACTGGAAAATGATACATTATATTTGACGCTGCATTTTGCCTCTGGCATCGCTATCACCGTCGGGGCATGGGTTTCGCCAACGCCGATTCCGTATGAATTACCAACCGATGACCTCACCCAAGCTGCCCTTGCGGCTGCCGCACACGGGACATATGTAGGGCAAGTGGCAGCCATCTCTATCCAAACCCAAGATTTTGTTGCGCCGAGCAGCGATGCCGCACTAACCCGTCTGAGCGATACTGCTGGCAAATGGCGCGTCATCTTTTTTGGGTATATGCACTGCCCCGATTTTTGCCCGCTAACACTGGTCGAATATCGTAAGACCAAAGTCTTATTAGGCACAGCCGCGCAGGATGTCCAATTTATGTTCATCAGTGTGGATGCCGTCCGGGATACGCCCGCGGCACTGCGGCGCTATTTAGATAATTTTGATGTTGATTTTGTGGGTTTTTCGCCGGATGATACCACCTTGAGCCGTATTCAGCCCGATTATGGCTTTTATTATCAGCGTCGCCTAGAGAGCGATGGGCTGGCGGTTTACAGCATTGACCATTCAACGCGCTCCTATTTGCTCGATAGGGATGGTGTTTTGCGTGCTAGCTTTGCCTATGGCACTAGCCCCCAAATGATTGCAGATGCCTTATTATGGTATTTGGCGAATGAGTGAGCATAAAGAGATAAAAGCAGGCTTGGGGTGGGCGTGAACAAATCGCTGAATTAAGGTATCTGACCCAAGTATCAAGTTCCTATCAACATTCGCCAATTGGGAACTGTGCTGTGCTAAAGTGTGTCTGATGTAGCGGAACACTTGGAGGGAATGGATGTTTAATCAGATGCAACCACACCCCACATCGCCGCCGGAATATGACCCGGACTGGCTGTTAATACGGGCAATGGCAGAAGGCGATATTCGCGCTCTCAACGATGTGTATGCCCGCTATGGGTCGCTGTTGTTGGGCTTCTTGTATGCGCGGGTGGGGAACCGCGAACTGGCGGAAGAACTTTTGCAAGATGTGATGTTGGCAGTGTGGGAAAATGCCGCCCGCTTTGAAGCCCGCAGCAAAGTGAAAACGTGGCTGCTGGTCATTGCTCGCAACCGCGCTATCAATTCTGGACGGCGGAAGAAAGTGCCGGTGATTCATTTGAGTGATGTGATTCAATTACAAAGTGACGATACGGGACCCCAAGAAGCGATTGAAAAAAGCGCCCGCCGCGATGCCGTGCGCGAGGCGATTCAACAACTACCGGAAGAACAACGCGAGGTATTGGTACTGGTGTTTTATCATCAATTAACGGGACCAGAAGTGGCAGAAGTATTAGGGATTGCCGAAGGCACGGTTAAAAGTCGGCTACATCGGGCGAAAGAAATGTTAAAGCGCGTGCTGACGCAGCAGGGTGAGTTGTAATGGCGATGCAAACCAATTGGGTAGACTTAATTCCGTTTTATGTGGCGAAAACGCTGCCCCCAGAGACGATGCACGCCTTTGAGGCGGTGTTGGCGCAAGATGCCGGCTTGCAACGCGAAGTGCAGGAGTGGCGCGTGATTGCCAGCGTCGTTTGGCAAGAAACTGACCAGATTGCCAAACAGCTACCGCCACTGCAACCGGATATTTATGAAAAATTGGCATATCGCCGCCCTTTCGTTGGCATGACTAACGGTGCGCCCACGCCCGATTATGCCGCCCATCCTAGCGTCCGCCGCCAAGCCCCACGCCGTTTTCAAGTGCCAATAACGATGGTCGCGGGTTTGCTGGTGGTCGTGGTCTTTGGCGCATTATTAATTTTGGCGGCAAACAATCGGAATGCGCCGCTGGAAGTTGCCAGCGCCCCCACCATGACCGGTACACCATCGGGCAACACCAGTTTTGCGGCAGCCGCCACTTTAACGGCTGAAGCTGTGATGACGCAATTTGCCAGAGGCACGGTGCAACCTTTGGTAGCATCACCCACGCATACTTCAACAGTTGCAGCAACTGCCCTACCCATCACCCCAACTCAGCGCCCCAATTTGCCTATCCAGCCCACGACGGAAAATCTGAGCATTGCGGGCATTGCCGCCGCCACGCCCACGCTCTATGTGCCACCCGGTTTGCCTGCCTGTTTTGTGACCAACATGCAACCGACGAGCATCAATATCTATGATGCTGCCCGGCGCGACGCCAACATTAGCGGGCAGATGGGTACTGGCGAAGGGCGCGTGGTCTTCCAAACGACGCTGGATAATTGGTACAACATTTTTACGGTGGATGGCATAATCATTGGTTGGGTTACGTTTT
>JALHOR010000120.1 GCA_022842885.1 Anaerolineae bacterium | reverse complement strand
CCAGATGACTGGCAGCAGTTATGGGATGTTCTCAGTTTTGCCACCACATTGATGACCAGTGATATTGTTCGGGCAACGCGCCCCGATGTGCTATATCTAACGGTAACTAATCTTAGCTGGCAAGACACGCTTCTGTTTTTGCGCCGTTTGCTGCTGCGGCAAGACCGAGATGATACCGCTATTGATGATTATGCGGCGGCGATTTGGCAACTTACCAATGGCAATCCACAAGGCATTTATCTGGCATTTGCTCAGATTGAACAGGGGAATGTGGATTTTTATGAACAAGTCGTGTTAAACGAATTATTTACCAGAATTTATGAACGCCTGAAGCCCGAAGTTCGCCAGCTATGGCATATATTCAGCTTGCTGCCAGAGGGACATCTGTCCGCAGATACGATTGCTGCGTTAGGTTTAGCGCCAGCGGTTCCAGCTTTATTAACACACCGCCTGCTTGAACCTGCGCCGGAGATGCCCAAACAGTATTGGATGACTCAACCTGCCCGCCAATTTGTACGCGGGTGTTATCAGCACCGTGAGGACACACGGCAAGCCTATGAACAGCTTATTGCGGATAGTCTGATACAACCCCATTGGTTTGCTGAGGTACTTTTGGCAGCAGATTGGCTGATGATTGCCCCGGAAATAGCATTAGGGTTGTTACAGCGTCACGGGCGCGAAAGGGCAAAAAGCGGGCATCCGGTGCGCTGGCGTTATATTCTGGAAAAGTATGGGGCGTTATTAGATGTGCCGCTGCGATTGGCATATGCGATTTCTTTGCGGCGCAGCGGTGATTGGACGGTGGCAGAACGAGTGCTACAGGCTTGTATTGCCGAATGTGGCAAGAGGGGTGATTTTTTGTTGCAAGCAGAGGTTTTGCTGGAATATGCGGTATTGCATCGGCAGCGGGGCGAATACCAAAAAGCCCAGCACTGGTTGCAAAAAGCCGCTTTGCAAAGCCGCACACAACCCGAATTACACTCAGTGATTGCGCTAGAAATGGCACAAATAGCGATTGATAGCAGTGATGCCCAGTTAGCACAGCAATATCTGCAATCGTTGCCGGAAAATGCAGCGACGCGCTTGTTATACGCTGAATTATATTTGCTGAAACGTCAGTTTGATGATTGCCGCCGCTTGGTGCAATCTGTTTTGCATCCGCCTTCAGACACAACGACAGCGCAGGCATACACACTGCTGGGACGCAGTTATCAGGCACAGCAGCAGTTTGAATTGGCGATTGAACATTTTGATGCTGCCCGTATTTTATTTGAGCGCAGCGGCGATGTGTTTGCGGCGGCACGCGCTCAATCGAATTTGGCGGCGGCGTTATTGGCGCTGAAAAAATGGGATGATGCTGAAAAATTGTTGTTGCAGGCACGCGGCTCACAATCGCAACTGCATGATGTTGTCGGGTATAATGCCACGCAACTTAATGTGAATATTCTCACACGGCAGCGATTATTGGCTTCGACTCATGAGGAAACAGCAGAATGAGTACCCCGAAAAAACGCATTCTCTCCGGCATTCAGCCCAGTGGTAGTTTGACGATTGGCAATTATCTGGGAGCGTTAAAACAATGGGTGGCGCGGCAGGAGGTCTATGATTGTTTTTATTGCATCGTGGATTTACACGCGATTACCGTGCCGCAAGACCCAACCGAACTGCGCGAAAAAACCCGCGAAGTGGCGGCAATCTTTATCGCGGCGGGCTTAGACCCACAAAAAGCGGCGATTTTTGTGCAATCGCATGTGACCGCCCATGCTGAACTCGGCTGGATTTTGACATGTTTAGCGCCGCTAGGCTGGCTGTATCGCATGACGCAGTTCAAAGACAAATCGGCAAAACAAGCGCAGGAAGAGTCTATCGGCGCGGGTTTGCTGAATTATCCGACGTTGATGGCGGCGGATATTTTGTTGTACCAAAGTAGTGCCGTGCCAGTGGGCGATGACCAGCGCCAACATCTTGAATATACCCGTGATTTGGCGCAGCGGTTTAATCATCTCTATGGCGATACCTTCACGATTCCTGAAGCGATGATTCCCGAAATTGGGGCGCGGATTATGGGGCTGGATACGCCGTTAGCAAAAATGAGCAAAAGCGAAGCCTCCGAAGCTCATGCGGTGTTTATGCTGGATGCGCCGGAAGTTATTCGTAAGAAAATGATGCGGGCAGTGACGGATTCGGGGCGCGATATTTTATTCAGTGATGACCCGGAAAAAGCCGGGGTGAATAATTTGCTGACGATTTATCAGGCGTTTAGCGGCAAAACTCGTGAAGCAGTCGAAGCCGATTTTGCCAATGCTCGCGGCTATGGCGACCTGAAAAAAGCCGTCGCCGAAATCACCGTCGAATCGTTGCGCCCAATGCAGGAAGAATACCACAAGCTGATTCATGAGCCGGGTTATTTGGATGGCATCTTGCGCGATGGGGCAGCCCAAGCACGGGCAGTCGCCGATAAGACGCTGGCGACGGTGAAACACAACATCGGCTTTTTGGCATCTTGATTTGTGTGGGCAGAATGGCTACAATGTGAACCATTCTGCTCCATTCGTCTAGCGGTCAGGACGCTGCCCTCTCAAGGCGGAAGCAGGAGTTCGATTCTCCTATGGAGCAAAGCATACTAACCCTCATTAAAGAGGGTTTTTTGCGTTCTGTACTCGCTCATCTGTGCCATACTATGTTACAATGACAGCATTATCTTTCGTGTTTTGTTCGGATGATTTATGCCCACTAAAGACCAAGCCCGCCAGCTATTATCCCAATTGATTGAAAAATATCGTCAATCTGCTAAATCGGATTTGAGCGAAGCCGATGTTGTGCAGAAATTTATTGAGCCGCTGCTGGAAACGGTGCTGGGGTGGGAGATTCAAAATCCGAATCGCTATCGCAAGGAACTTTACACGCAGGCGGGCAGACCCGATATTACGCTGATTCCTGAACAAACGGGCGTCGTCTTTGTCGAGGCGAAAAAATTTGGCAAGATTATGGAATTGCAGCACGCCCGCAAAACCATTGTTGGCACGCTGACCCCCGGACAAATGGCACTGCCCGGCATGACAGTAGACCGCACTGCCGAAGAACAGCAAGCCATCAACTACGCTTTTGAAAATGGTGGCACTTGGGCAATCCTAACGAATTTTGAAAAACTGCGCCTGTTTAATGCCCGCCGCGATTGGCTGGTATTGTCGTTTGAGACGCCCGGTGATTATCTGGAATCGTTTGATTGGTTGTGGCAGTTATCGTATGAGAATGTCATCGGTGGGTCGCTGGATCGCCTCAGCAATCAGCGGCATACGGAAGAAGTCGATAAAAATTATCTGGCATTCATCAACGAATGGCGCGAAAAACTAGCGCAGGATGTCGTGACCAACCGTGTTGCCAATACTTGGATACTAACGGCGGATGCCAGTATTAATTTACCCTTGTTGCGCGGCGTGGTACAGCGATTTTTGGATAGATTGGTGATTATCCGGTTTGCGGAAGACCACTTGGTGATTCCCCCCGGTACACTTTACAGCCTGTTTGAACTAGCGAAGACGCATTATTACACTTTTACGATGGATGAATTTGTAGACCGCTTTTTCCGGCGGTTTGATGAACAGCATAATTCGGCGTTGTTTGCGCCCGGTGTGGTGGATGAAGCCCATTTTAGCGATGCTGTGCTGCAACCATTGGTGCAAAAGCTGTATGAAGCACGCTATCGGGCGATGCCTGCGGATATTTTGGGCAATACCTATGAACAATATTTAGGCAAAACCTTGGTGCTGGATAATGGCACAGTCAGCACGCGGGATAACCTAGAGACGCGCAAAAAACAGGGTAGTTATTATACGCCGCAGGTGATTGTACGTTACATCGTAGATAACAGTTTAGGGCGCTATCTGTATGGCACTGCCAATGGCAAGCCGGATAGCGACCCCCTGCCAGATGAAACCCGTAAAACCAGCCGTGATATTCGCAATTTGCGCGTGTTGGATAGTGCCTGTGGTAGCGGCTCATTTCTCATCTATGCCTATTACGTGCTGGCAGATTTTTATCAGGCAGAAATTGACCGACTGGATAGGACAATTACAGAAACAATTGCCCGCGAAGCTGCCGCCGGAAAAGACCGCATAGACATCGAAATTGCGGTTGCCGGAGATCGGGCGGAAAAAGACCGTATCCGCGATTATGCCACGCTCATTCTGGAACAGCATCTTTACGGCACGGATTTAGACCCGCAAGCGGCGGAAATTGCCGTTGTGAACCTGATGATGCGGGCAATGGAACGCCATAGCCATAAAAAGCGCCTGCCGCTTATCTTGAATCAGAATGTGAAGGTGGGCAATGCGTTGATTGGGGTGCGCCCGGATGACCCACGCATGGCACAACATGCACCTGAATTGGCAGAGTTGATTCGGTTGCGGCGGCGCTTGCTGGATGACCCGGATAAACCGCTGCCGGGGCAATGGGAAAAAATGCGCCAAGAAAAATTGGCACAGCGCGACCAAACCGCTATGACCATTGAAGAACAAATGAAACTGCGCCAGCAATTCACCACACAAGAAGTATTAGAACTGAAAGAGATTTACCCGACGTATTATGAAGTGTGGCAAAAAACGCAGGCGCTTTCCGACGAACTTTCTGCCGATTTTGCCGCGCATTTTAGTGACTTAGAGCGCGTGCGTCCGTTCCATTGGGGCGTGGAATTCCCGGAAGTATTTTATGATGAGCAGGGCAATGGGTTGGACAATCCCGGCTTTACGATTGTGTTTGGCAACCCGCCGTGGGAAATCCTCAAGCCGGATTTGCGCGAATTTTACGCCCAGTTTGATGAGCGCATCGAGAGCAAATTGACGCGCAAGCAAGCCGAACAGCGCATCGAAGAACTCGAAAAAGAAGACCCGCGCCGCGCTGACGTTTACGCCAAACAAACCACCAGTATCACCGAAACAGCGGCATGGGTGCGCCAAGCGAATGATTACACGCGGCAGGGCAAGGGCGATACTGCCACGCACAAATTATTTTTGGAACGTATGTATACGCTGTTGGCACAGCAAGGTAGATTGGGGTATGTCGTGCCATCCGGCATTTATACCGATTTAGGCACGAAAGACCTGCGCGAGATGCTCTTAAACGAAGGCAACATTCAATACATTTACAGTTTTAGCAATGAACGTTATTTCTTTTCGGGCGTTCATCATGCATTTAAATTTGTTCTTTTAGGCGCACAAAAAGGGCAGCAAACCGATGGTTTTTGGTGTGTTTTTAGAATAAATCCACGAGTTGCGATTGCGCCAGATAAATTGCCGGAATTTTTAGCCGAAAGGAACAACCTAGTTTATATGCAACGTCCATCAATAACAGAATTCAATCCTGATAGTTTGGCACTTATGGAATTTTCTAATCAGCAATCATATGAAACTACAAAAAGAATTTATAGAGAAATTCCTAAATTAGGGGAAGAGATTGTGAGTTTGTGGAATATCAAACTTTATCGTGAATTTGACTCTTCATTAGATAGAGACATTTTTAATACTAGAGAAATAGGATTACCATTATATGAAGGTAAAAATATTCATCAATACGATTGTTTTTACTCACCTGTAACTTACCACATAGAAGAGAACAAGGGGCGCGAAAGACTTACAACCCGATCTAAGGTAAATAATAATCAAAAAATTGTCTATGAGGATTATCATATTGTTCACAGAAGGATAACGGGTTCAGTAAATGAAAGATCAATGATTGCTTGCATTTTACCTCCAAAAGTCTTTTGTTCAGATACTGCTCAAACTGTAAAAGAAGTTTATCCATATAATTTATCCCTATTCCTCGTGGCTGTTTTTAACTCCTACGTTGTTGATTACGTTCTTAGACAAAAAATCACCAATCATATTGATATGCACTTCTTATATAGTGTGCCTATCCCTAGACTCACCGCCGGAAATCCCTATTTTGATGCGTTAGTGCCGCGTGCTGCGCGGCTCACCTGCACGCGCCCAGAATTTGCGGCATTGTGGCGGGAGGTGATGCCCTCACCTCTAGCGACCCCACCCCTAAATCCCCTCCCCATACCACAGGGAGGGGACTTGACTCCTCCTCTCTACGAAGTGGAGAGGGAGCAGTGGGGTGAGGTTGATATGCCAATGGGTGAAGTTGACCCCGTTAAACGGCAGCAATTACGCGATGACATAGACGCCATTGTGGCGCATTTATACGGCTTATCCCGCGCGGATTTCGACCATATTTTACGCACATTCCCGCTGGTGTTCCCCGATACCCCTGCCGGACACGCCAAACGCGAGCATTTATTGGAGATTTACGATGAGTGGGCAGACACAACACGAGGGTGGGCGAGGTAAAATTTTGACCTCTGAGACGACCCCACCCCTAAATCCCCTCCCCACACCACAGGGAGGGGACTTGACTCCCCCTCGCCGTTTTTTGGAGCAACACCTTGCGACGGCTGACCGGGGGCAAGGGGGTGAGGTCAATAACTACTCAAACTCCGCAAACACACTTTCCCCCGTTGCCAGCAGCAATTGATTCAGATAGCTGCCGATGGGCAGCAGACAAGAATCAGGATTGCGGGCGATGAGTGACCATTCGGCGGTGGTATAGGTTGCCATGCCAAAAACGAGTTTGCCTGTGGGATTCGTGCCGAGAGCGATAATCATGTTTTGCGGCAGTGTCGCCGGGGCAAGCAACCAGTCTATATGCTGCTGCATCTGGCGGCGGCGTTCCGTGCCATAATCCGGGCAAGCGGCGACTTGCTGTTCTAAGCCACGCACTTGGTCTGCCAATTCACCCGTGAGTTCGGGCAACTGCGGCATCCGCGTCAAATTGGCTGCCACTTCCGGTACCAGCGTCATCATCTGTGCTGGCGTTGGCGCTGTAAATGATGCCGGTGTGGCGGTTGCGTTGCGCTGATTAACAAAAAATAGCACAGCACAGGTCAGCAAAAAAAAGCCCAAACTGGCATAAAAGGTCTGTTTATCGCGCTGCGATGTTGGTTTTTTGGCGCTCATGAGTCTTGCCGTAACGAGAGCAGATATTGATACAAATTGCGCCCGCCCGAATCGCTCAAGCGATTGGTGGCATATTGATGTTCCGCGCCTAATTCGCCGCCAGAGCGCATGAACGCAATAAAGCTTTCTTCATCACCCTGATAAATCGTCATCGCTGACCCTTCATCCGTGCCTTCGCCATTTGCGCCATGACACACCCCACATTCCAGCGCCTCATAGCGTCCTCTGCCGCGTTCTACGGCTACGGGGTCAAGCGTGTTGGCTTGTGCCGCAATTGCTGTTACTGTGCCAGAGGCAGCCGTTACCACAGCCGGAGCATCGGTGGGCTGCTGAAAACTAAAGGTCGGAATAGGTGTAAACGTCGGCAAAGCATTGGCGGCATCTTGCCCACCACATGCTGCTAAGAGCATCATCACTAAACCCAATAAAATCAGTTTAAAACGCATTTTTTCACTCCAGAATTTACCGTGACCGATGCGGGTCAAGAGCCTCTTGCAAGCCATCCCCCACAAAGGAAAAGCCTAACATGGTCAATGCCACTAAAATCGTTGGGAATAACGCAATATGATAATAAACACGAATGGAATTGCCGATACCCGACCCGACCATTTTACCCCAACTTGCCGTTGGTTCAGTGATGCCAATGCCCAAAAAACTTAGCCCGGCTTCGGCAAAAATCGCTAAAGGAATCGCAAAGGTAAAAGATACTAACAACGGTGACATGGCATTCGGCAAAATATGTTGCAAAATAATCCGCAAATCGCCAGAGCCTAACGCCCGCGCTGATAGCACAAATTCTTTTTCTCGATACGCCAAAAACTGCGCTCGTGTTAGCCGCGTCGGTTCAATCCAACCTGTGACCGCCAGCACAAAAATAACATTGCTGACGCCGCTGCCCAAAGCACTCAATAAAAATAGCGCAAATAATAACGGCGGGATGGCGGTGGCGACATCCACCACGCGCTGAATGGCAAAATCTACTTTGCCACCCACATAACCCGATAATGCCCCTAGAGGGACACCCACTAAAAATGAAATAAACGGCACTGCCAACCCCACAAACAACGAAGTCCGCGCCCCATGTATCAAACGACTCAAATAATCGCGGGTGGATTGGTCTAAGCCCAAGGGATGCTCAGGGTAGACAAATGGCAAAGTGCTGGCACGCTTCGTCAGAAACACTTTATCCAGCGGGTAGGGCGCGAGTATATCAGCAAAAATTGCCAATAATACCAAACTGGTGATCACCACCAAGCCAAACATCGCCAACCGATTGCGCGAAAAACGCCGGACAGCATCCATCCACAATGACCGATGAATCAGCACTTCCGCATTTTTATCTAAAACAGCAGGTTTCACCCGCGAACTGGTATTGGTGGTCATGGTCTAGGCACTCCCGCGACCCGTAATGCGAATACGCGGGTCAATCAGCGTGTATAAAATATCGGTTAGCAAATAAGTTAAACCCCAGAAAAATGCAATCAGCAACACTAAGCCCATAATCATCGGGTAGTCGCGGTTAAAAATACTCGTCACAAAAAATTTGCCCAAGCCGGGAATACCATAGACCACTTCGATAAACAATGACCCTGTGAGCAAATTGGGAATTTGTGGCAACAAGACTGTCACCATCGGAATCAGCGCGTTTCGTAACACATGCCGGAACATAATCGCCCGATGCGATAGCCCCTTTGCCCGTGCTGTCCGCACATAATCAGCACTCAGCGCATCGGAGACGCTGGAGCGCGTGTAGCGAGCGACTAATGCCAGTGGCGCTAAGGCATACGTTAAAACAGGCAAAAAATAATCCCACGAGAGCAGCGGCAATGAATCAGGCGAAAGGGGAGGAATAATCCATTTTCGGGGGTCTTGACCCCAACCATTTTGAAAGCCAAAAATCAGCAAAAAAAATGTCGCAATAATAAAATTTGGGAGCGTAATTCCCAACGTCGCAGTAAAAGTGACCGCGTTATCCAGCCAGCTATTGCGCCGATATGCCGCCACAATGCCCATCAGTGAACCTAAACCAAACGATAGCACAATCGTATAAATCCCGACATGCAGTGTGACGGGCCAAGTTCGCAAAATGACATCGGTGACAGGAGGATTACCCGCTACAGCAAATGAATAGCCAAAATCAAGCCGGAGTGCACCGCTTAAAAAATTCCAATAGCGTTCTAATAACGGTTTATCCAGCCCATATTTACGTTCCAAATTTGCCATCGCATCCGGCGTATACCCGCGTTCTCCTAAGCTAAAGGGCCCGCCGGGAACAGCATTCATCAGCACAAAAACAATGATAGACACCATCAACATCACAAAAAATAAAGCCACCATGCGGCGAATAATATAACCTGTCAAAACAACCTCCGACTTGCTGTGCATAACAATTTTTGTACCCCGCCCCCTCGCGTATCGCTGTTGCAATCGAGAAGGGGCAGAGCATGTTACTTTTATTTTAGATTAACGATTGCGATAGGTATCCGCATCCATCACGCCATTGGTGATGTAGAACGACCCCCAGCACCAATCGTTGCCCCAATGCAGCGCCGAAACGCCTTGGGCATCGGGACGGAAGCATTCACCCGCGATGAACGGTTGGAACAAATCGCCCTGAATACGGTGAACTAAGAATATGCCGCCCACATCTTCGACCAAAATGCGTTCTGCTTCTTGGTACATGGCGAGACGTGCTGCCGGGTCGCCAACCAGAACATTGGCATCCTGCACCAACTGGTCAAATTCAGCATTCAGCCATGAGTGCCGCCCAGTGGAAACCCACACGCCCAACATGTTCGACGGGTCAAGATAATCCATACCGTAGGAAACAGCACCAAACTGAAGCGTCGTGGGACGTGCCAAAATGCTTTCCATAAATGCCGAGAATTCCATGTTGTTCACGGTAATTTCGACATTCAGGCAGTCGCTAATGGAGGCTGCTGCTGCGATGAACCAGTTAGCACGCGATTCGGATTCGCCGCGCAATTTCAGTTCTTGAGCAGGGAAACCAGCGCCATCCGGGTAGCCGGCTTCTGCCAGCAGTGCTTTCGCAGCATCGCAGTCATAGGCTTGGATGGGTTTTAACGCGCCTTCGGTATCCGATGCCGGGAAGCCGGGTGCCAAGAATGAATAGGCGGGGATACCAAATTGCGAGCCAATCACATTGGCGACGATAGATTCACGGTCAAGCGCCTTGGCAAATGCCAAACGAACTTGTTGATTATCGAAAGGCGGATTGTACGTATCAAAGAAGAGGTAATCGGTACGGAAATCGCCGAAGTTCGGGCGATAATTGGCGCTCAACACCGGGTCAGCCGCCACCACTTCAAAATCTGCCGGGCTGATGTGGACGTAGTTCACGCGGTCAACATCACCATTTTGGAATGCCAAGAAGCTGCCGTTCAGTTGGTCGCCATAAATGCCGCGCAATTCACTCAAGAAAGGTTTGCGGTAGCCATTATAGGTTGGGTTTGCCTGAACCACCACGCGGTTGCCGGCTTCAAATTCAGTCAAAATGAACGGTCCCGAAGACACGCTGGTTGCTGGGTCAAGCACATAATTCGGTCCCAATTCTGCCAGAGCTTTGGCTTGCAGCGGGGGCCAGAAATAGAGCGTGCCGGGCAAGTAGGGGCGCGGACCATCGGTATGAACGACCAGTGTCAAATCATCCACCGCTTCCATGCCCATTTCTTCAGGGGTAATTTCGCCAGCAACTGCTTCCGACCAACCGCGAATCGTGCCTTGCCACATCCACACAAAGTCATAAGCATTAGCGGGGTCAACCATAAAACGATACGAGGCTACATAGTCAGCGGCGGTCAAGGGTGTGCCATCACTCCATACCTGACCGGGGCGGAGTTTGAATGTCCATGATGCACCATCTTCGGACGGCTCCCAGCTTTCAGCAGCACCCGGAATCAAGTTCAGGTTTTCATCCAAATCCACCAGCGAATCACCGAATTTATCAAAGATATGAGCATCACCGCAGATGCGTTGATAAACCGTCACAACCGACGACAGAGATGTTTCCTGACGAGTGGAATCGCAAAGCTGCGTCCAGACTTGCATGTCATAGGGAGCAGCATCTTCGGGCAAATCACGCCCATAAATATCTTGGTTGGCATCTTGTGCGCCAATCATCGGCACAGCAATGACACTGACCCACAAGACCACAGACAGCATCAATAAAAGAACCGACAATTTACGATACATACATTGCTCCTTGTAATTTTATATAGTTTAAAAGAACGCGAGACGTTCAGTGCCTATAGTAGCACTAGCGGGCGTGTTAAGCAAAAATTTAACGAGCATGAATTTTTGCCAGAGTGTTGCGAAGTATATAAACCCTTGTTAATATTAAAAACAGTATTGGTATTTGTTATGTCAAAGTATATGGTACCGATACCATAAATCGAAGGCAGATTATACGGAGGTGACGATGAATTGAATCACAAGTGATGGGCAGTAAATTAGACAAACTATTTTCTATCACTTTTACGGAGAAAAACCCATGAAGAAAAAACTCACGCTCGTTCTCCTGTTGGTTTCATTGTTGATGATGTTCGGTGTGCGGGCAGTCGTCGCGCAGGATACTTTCTTTGGCAAAACTGCGGCAGAATTATTTCCAGATTCGTCTGATTCTGAACGTGAATTGGCATTTAAAGCCCTCATGGCTGCCAATATCCCAGATGGACGCGCCTTGGGCGAAGGCAAAACTATTACTATCGGCACACTGGGGCAGGGCGCACGCGGCGGTATCTCTGGCACAATTTATTTCTGGCGTCCCGCGTTTGAAGCAGCGACTGGCGCAACGGTGGAAATTGTGGAAATCCCGTATGGTCAGCTTGGTACAACCATTCCGGCTGACTTTTTGACCGGGCAATATACTTATGATGCGTTTGTCGCGGCTGCTTGGCAGTATGGCGATTGGGTCAGCAATGAATGGATTCAACCGATTGATGCTTGGATTGGTGATGAACGCTTCCCGGCTTGGGCGCTCGAAGATGTTGCGCCACCGTTCCGGGCGCTGCTGCAATGGGGTGGGCAAACCTACGGCACGCAGATGGATGGCGATGCCCAATTGCTGTACTATCGTAACGACATCCTGAATGACCCGGCGTGGCAAGAACAATTCAAAGCCGAAACGGGCAAAGATATGGTTGTGCCACCGCAGACTTGGCAGCAACTGTACGACATCACCAATTTCTTTAATGGCAAAGATTGGAACAATGATGGCGACCCGGATGATGGGATTAGCTTGCACCTAAAAGCCGGCGGTCAAGGTCACTTCCACTATGCCACATTGGCAGCCTCGTTTGCTGTGACTCCGGCAGATGGTGATGACGCTATGGCAGTCAGTAAATTTGACAATGTGTTCTGGTTTGACCCCGACGATATGACCCCGCTGATTAACCAACCGGGGCATGTTGCCGCTTTGGAATTCCTGCAACAATTAGCCGCCACCGGGCAAGAAGCACAGTTCGGTTGGGAATTGGGTGCTGCTTGGGATAACTTCCTGCAAGGGAACGCTATTGCGACATTCTCTTGGGGTGATGTTGGGTCGCTCTCACAAGACCCGGGTCGGTCTATTATCAAGGGCAATTTGGGTGCAGCCGTGATTCCTTGCTCCGATACTTGGTATGACCGTGAAACAGGCGAATTTGTGACCAATACTGACGCTCCCAACTGCGTGGGCAATACAACGGGCGGTTCGTGGCATCCGGTGATGTCAGCGTTCACTGACGAGCCTGATTTGACCTACTTCTTCATGTCTATGATTGCCAACCCCGTCATCAATTTCTACGATGCGACTACCGGTTGGCAAGGGATTGACCCGTGCTGCACTTACCAATTGTTCCCGCCGCGTGGTGATGCCACCCCCGATGATTATGCTGCTGTCGGGTTTGATGCCAGCGATATGGAACGTTATATTGCCGCCTATGGCGAAAATGTCTTCTCCAAACCCACATCGCTGACCTATCTGCGTATCCCCGGCACGCTGGAATATATCCAGAATTCGTTGGATGTACGCTTATCCGAAGCGATGACTGGACAGAAAACAGCACAAGAGGCGCTCGATGCCACTGCTGAAGATTGGGCAGATATTACCGAAAGCCTAGGTGTGGAAAGCCAGTTGGAAATTTACCAACAAGCCATTGGTTACGCGGGTAGCTAAACATATTAAGAGGGTAGGGGCAGTTGCCTTACCCCTGTGCAAATTCATCAGAACAGGATACACAACTTATTATGTCCTGTTCTGCTTCCCTCAATCGTAGTGTCATCTTATTCTGGTCGCTATCTCATCAACCAGTATGCTGGTGTTAAAGCCTATGATGCAAAAAACGTCTGCTAAATATTTTTTTCTGATGCCGGGTGTGCTGTGGATATTAGCGTTCACTTTGTTTCCGTTGGTGTATTCGCTGTATCTCAGTTTCACAGATTTTCGTTTGGGGAAAGAACCTCAGTTTGTTGGCACAAAAAACTATGTTGAAATTTTAGGACTCGATGGCGAAGGCGGCGATGATAAGGCGCTTGAAACTGCCACATTTAGCCTGTTTTTGACGCTCGGCAGCACCAGCATGACCCTGATTATGGGAACGCTGATTGCATGGGTGTTTAACCATGATTTGCCGATGCTGCGCCAAATGCGAGCGATTATTACGATGCCATTATTTGCTGCGCCTATTGCCTTGGGTTTTTTGGGCGTGGTTATTTTTAATGAGACAAATGGGCCCCTCAACAATATTTTACAGGGGCTAGGTTTTGAACGAATTCAATGGATTATTGACCCGTGGGGCGCACGGTTTGCGGTACTCATTACCGATACTTGGCAGTGGACACCATTTGTATTTATCGTCGTATTGGCAGCCATGCAAAGTATCCCCGAAGATTTGTATGAATCGGCGCGTTTAGATACGCGGTCTAATTGGATTTTGTTTCGGCGGATTACCTTCCCGTTGATTGCACCAGCATTGGGTACTGTGGCGCTGTTGCGATTGGTGGAAACCATCAAAATTTTGGATATTCCCATCTCGCTCACAGGGGGCGGTCCCGGTGCAGCAACCCAAACCTATAGTTATTATGTTTATCAAATCGGGTTACGCGGCAGTTTTCAATTAGGCGATGCCTCGGCGTTGTCATACTTAGTGGTGATTATTGCCATCATTATCTCGTCCATTTATTTCTGGCGCGTGCGGGCGCGGTTTGATTAAGGAATATCATTATGGATGCTGCTAGTTCGCTCTCCAGTTCAATCCAAACTACACATAGCAAACCCGGCTATTTGCCCGGCACATCGCGCATTGGGCGTTATTTATTGATTGGGCTGGCATTCTTCTTTACATTTCTGGCAATTTCGCCGTTTCTTTTTGCCTTGACCACCTCATTTAAAACCCAAACCGACTCGATTGATGGTACAGTCATTCCGTTTATTCAATACCAACCCACGCTCATAAATTGGGAACAGGAATTTGGGCTAGGTGGCACAGAAACTTTTAAATCGCTCCGCAATAGTGCGCTGATTGCATTGGGGTCTACCTTGATTGCTACGATATTAGGTACACTGGCGGGGTATGGGTTGGGGCGTTTTAAGTATGGGATCGGCAATCGCAATTTAGTGTCATGGTTCATGTCGCAGCGGTTTTTGCCACCCATTGCCTCTGTCATTCCGTTTGTATTGCTGTTCCGTGATTTAAAATTGATTGATACGTTACCCGGCATGGTCATCATCAATGCGACCTTTACATTGCCATTCGCAGTGCTGATTATGCGCGATTTTTTTGCGGATTTTCCACAAGAATTGATCGAAGCGGCATTGGTAGATGGTGCCGGGCATTTCCAGACTTTCCGTGATATTGCCTTGCCATTGGCAACTCCGGCATTGGTGGCATCGGTTATTATCTGTTTTTCTTTCGCATGGAATGAGTATTTGTTTGCCAGCGTGCTTGCCACCAAAGAATGGAAACCATACCCGATGTTGGTTGCCGGGTCGGATTCGGTGCGCGGGATTATGTTCGGTTTTGTGACCACTCGTATGTTAATCGCCGTCACGGTGCCAGTGTTTCTGTCATTGTTGGTGCAGCGGTATATTGTGCGCGGTTTAACATTCGGTGCTGTAAAAGGCTAATTTTACTTATCTCTACAGGAGATGGTCGTATTTATGAGTATCACATCGCGTTTCAATCGTTTATTTGCACCTGATGGCAAATGTTTTGATGTTGCCGTTGATCATGGTTTTTTTGGGGAACGGGCGTTTCTAAGTGGTATCGAAAATATGCATCAGGTCGTACAAACCCTAGTAGATGCCAATCCTGATGCAATTCAATTGAGCATTGGGCAAGCACCCATTTTGCAAAATATCCCCGGCAAAGCCAAGCCATCGTTGGTTTTGCGGACAGATATTGCGAATGTGTATGGGAAAACACTGCCTGCCCAGTTATTCAGCCGCATGATTCATGAACCACTAGAACATGCGATGCGCTTAGATGCAGCTTGTGTGGTCGTGAATTTGTTTATGCTGCCTAATCAGCCCGCTGTTTGGGAACAATGCGTCCAGAATATTATGGCGCTCAAGCCAATTTGTGAACGCTACGGGATGCCGCTGATGATTGAGCCGCTGGTCATGAAAGATAATGCCAGCGCAGGCGGTTATATGGTGGATGGCGATATTGATAAAATTTTGCCGTTAGTCCGCCAAGCTATCGAATTAGGAGCAGATGTTATCAAAGCGGATCCTACCGACGATGTGAATGAATATCATCGGGTGATTGAAATCGCATCAGGAAAACCGGTACTGGTTCGCGGCGGCGGCAAAGTGTCTGACGAAGAAATTTTGCAGCGGACATATGATTTGATGCAGCAGGGCGCAAAAGGCATTGTCTATGGTCGCAATGTGATTCAGCATGATAACCCCTCCGGCATGACTCGCGCTTTGATGGCAGTGGTTCACGATAATGCCACGCCAGCAGCCGCTATCAAGCACATTGAAGGGTAGGGCAAATGGCGAAAAAACAACTGCGGTTTGGGGTGATTGGGTTAGGTTTGATGGGGCGTGAATTTGGCAGTGCCGCCGCCCGTTGGTGTCACTTTTTGAATCTGGATTTTGAGCCAGTGATTACAGGCATTTGTGATACCAATGTCGCGCTGCATGAGTGGTTCACCGATAATTTTGATAGCGTCAAAATTAAGACCACCTACTATCACGATTTGTTGGCTTCTAACGAAATTGACGCCATTTATTGTGCTGTGCCGCATCATTTACACGCCCAAATGTATGTGGATATTCTCAACGCAGGCAAACATCTTTTAGGCGAAAAAACGTTTGGTATTGAATTGTCAGCAAATTAACAAATACTTGCGGCTATCGCGCAGCACCCAGACCTCATCGATGCTTGTTCAACGG
>JALHOR010000119.1 GCA_022842885.1 Anaerolineae bacterium | reverse complement strand
TTGACTACTTTTTTCGGGATTGTGAAGTATCTCAAGTTGTTTACTTGTGATTTTTGCTATATCAATTGCCCGATTATTAATTTCCTCAACTGTGCCTGAACCACCTAGATCATGCAGAGCTTGAAGAATTGGATTCATCAATGTATCGAAAGTTGGAACAGAAGTTAATTTCATTATCTCACCCCAATATATCCAGAGTACGGAAAAAACACGACATTTCGCCTGTATGACACGCCGGTCCCGCTGGCTCAACCAAAATCAACAGCGTATCCGCATCACAATCTACACGCATTTCTACCACACGCTGAATATTCCCGGATGTTGCGCCCTTGTGCCATAACGCTTTACGACTGCGCGACCAGAAAACCGTTTCGCCAATGTCCAGCGTTTTTTGCAGCGATTCAGCATTCATATATGCCATCATCAGCACTTGTTGAGTCTTGGCATCCTGCACAATCGCCGGAATTAAGCCCTGCTCATCCCATTTGAGTGCCGCTAGTTGAATTTCACTTAGCGTCGGCATCGAGCAGTTCCCATCCGTGTAAACGCACTGGCACATTTTTCTCTGATAGGTAGTGTTTTAAATCCCCAATCCGCAGTTCATTGTAGTGAAAAAGTGTTGCAGCTAAAGCAGCATCGGCTTTACCCACTGTGAGCGCCTCATAAAAATGGGCTTTTGTGCCAGCACCGCCGGATGCAATCACCGGAATCGAGACAGCACTTGCCACCGTTTCCAGCATTTCCAAATCATAACCGGCTTTTGTGCCATCAGCATCCATGCTAGTTAGCAAGATTTCACCGGCACCCCGGTCTTCGCATTCTTTTGCCCATGCGACGGCTTCTTTATCGGTTGGCACACGCCCGCCGTTGATATGCACTATCCATCTGCCATCCACATATTTGGGGTCAATCGCTACGACGATGCATTGGCTGCCAAATGCCCACGCCCCATCATGAATCAATTGGGGATTTTTGACAGCGGCGCTGTTGATACTGACTTTATCTGCCCCGGCTAATAACGTTTCCCGAATATCTTCAATCGTGCGAATACCCCCACCCACACAAAACGGGATAAAAATACTATCTGCCACGCGCCGCACCATATCCAACATGGTATTGCGTGCCTCATGGCTGGCGGTAATATCCAAGAATACCAATTCATCCGCGCCTTCACGGTCATAAATCATCGCTTGTTCTACCGGGTCGCCTGCATCGCGCAAATTGACAAAATTGACGCCTTTCACCACCCGCCCATCTTTTACATCCAAGCACGGAATAATTCGTTTTGCCAGCATCGTGTTGAGTCCTATGTTGATTGGAATGTCTAATTGCTTGCTTTTGCCGCCAAAAGAGCTTCTTGCAGCGTAATTTCGCCTTTATACAGCGCCATACCAATGATGGCACCTTCCACAATGCCGCTGTGTGCTAACGTCGCAATTTCGGGCATATTGGTCACACCGCCGGAGGCAATCACTTTTAAGCCAGTTTGCCGCGCCAAAGAAATGGTCTCTTGGACATTGGCGCCAATCATGCTGCCATCGCGTTTAACATCGGTATAGAGGGCATATTGAACGCCTTTTTCTGCCATGGCTCGCCCCAATGTTACCGGGGTTTCTTCGCTGATGGTTGTCCAGCCATGTGTCGTGATTTTGCCATCGCGGGCATCCAATGCCACGCAAATGCGATCAGCACCAAATTTCTCCAGTGCCTCCAGAACCAATGCTGGATTTTCAATCGCTGCCGTGCCAATCACCGCCCGCGCTACACCGAGTTGAAGTGCATTTTCAATATCGGGCAATGTTCGCAGCCCACCGCCAAATTGCACTTTGAGATTCAATTGTGCAATTTTTTCCAGAATGGCGCTGTTATCATTGGCTTGTTTAAATGCACCATCCAAATTCACCACATGCAACCACGTAGCGCCTTCATTCAGCCAGCGTTGTGCTGTTTGTAATGGGTCATCACTGAAAATGGTCTGCTTTTCTGGGTCGCCTTCGCGCAAACGGACGACTTTGCCACCACGTAAATCAATCGCAGGATAGATATTCATCATACATAGTCCTTACATTGCCAAAAAATTGCGTAAAATCTGTAAGCCTGTTTGTTGGCTTTTTTCCGGGTGAAACTGCACCCCATAAATATTGTTGTGCGCCACCCCAGCCGTGAAGGGGATGCCATAGTCTACACTGAGGAGTATATCGGACTCACGGTCAGGTTGGCAGTAATAGCTGTGAACAAAATAGGCATAGCTATCACTGGAAATTTGCTTCAACAGGGGTGAGGCTTGTTTCACTTCCAATTGATTCCAACCCATGTGCGGTACTTTGAGATGATCAAACGCTGGAAAACGTGTGACATACCCCGGCAACACGCCCAAGCCCGCATGATTGCCCATCTCGTCGCTGTGTTCAAATAAAAATTGCATCCCCAAGCAAATGCCTAAGTACGGCATCCCATCAGCCAAAAGTGCTTTAAGGGGTTCGACAAGCTGCTGCTGGTGAAGTTGTTGCATCCCGGCACCGAATGCCCCGACACCCGGCAAAATCAGTTTCGTTGCACCTTGTAAATCCGCCGGGGTACGCACCAAACGCACATTTTCGGCACGCAAATGATTCAGTGCATGTAAAACACTTCGAAGATTACCTGCCCCATAATCAATCACCGCTAACATAAACGCTTCTCCTTTGCCATAAATCAAAAAACCCCGCTAGGATGCGGGGTTAAACAGACCAAAAACATACTTACGCGACAGTCTGCGAATAGACCAGCACCGGCTTGGGGTGATATTCTGGATGATGATGCAGAGTGTGCAATGGTTTAGTTCTCATGTTTTGAGTATAAATGAGTACAATAGAGTCTGTCAATTAACATTCAATACATCAATTAGGGGACACGACTGTGAAAACAATTGCCCTCATTACGGATTTCGGTTTAGATGATATTTATGTGGGTGTGATGAAAGGGATTATGCACAGCATTTGCCCAGACGCCAAATTTATAGACATCAGCCATGCGATTGCACCCCAATCCGTCCGCGAGGGGGCATTGGCGCTGCTGCATAGTTATCATTATTTCGCCCCAAATACGATTTTTCTGGTCATTGTAGACCCCGGTGTAGGCAGCACGCGCCGCCCAATCGCCGTCAAAACCCAAGATTATATCTTTGTAGCACCCGATAATGGCATCTTGAGTTATGCCTTAGCTGAACTAAAACAAATTGATGAAGCGGTAACGCTAGAAAACAAAGCGTATCATCTGAGCCGTGTGAGTGATACTTTTCATGGGCGCGATGTGTTTGCCCCTGTGACGGCTCATATTGCCAGCGGTGTTCCATTAGCTGATTTTGGCACGCCTGTGACCGATTTGTTTATGCTACCGCGCCCGCAATTTCAAATTCGTGACCGTTTTATTCGTGGCGAAGTGGTGCATGTAGACCATTTTGGCAATATCATTACCAGCATCGGCAGATTAAAGCGTGTAGATGCTCATCGGGTATTGCTTGAGCCATTATTCAGCGTAGACCAAATAACCATTCCTGTTGACCACGTAACTATCAAAGTGCATGGTGAAACGGTGTATGGCATCAGTCGCGCCTATTACGAAGGCGCACGCGGCAGTTTGATGGCACAGATTGATAGCAATGGCTACTTGGAAATTGCCGTTAATCAAGGTAATGCCGCTGCCCGGCTAGACGCTGTAATTGGTGATGTTGTGGAAGTGGAATGGCAAGAAGAAGAGGAAGATTAATATAGCCACTTTTCCTGAATTTTTGTGTCATTAAACATCAGACAAACGCCGCAAAGCGCCTTATGCTAAAACCAAATAGCGATAAAAGGCTGGCTGATGAACCGGTTTAACCCGTTTATGATTTGGCTTCTCAGGTCGCCACTGCATTTTTTTATCAGTGGTTCGATGATGTTGATTAGTTTTGTCGGGCGCAAAAGTGGCAAAGCCTACACAATTCCAGTGGAATATATCCGGGTGGGTGAAAAATGCTTGGTGTTTTCTAGGTCACAGCGAATATGGTGGAAAAATTTACAAGGGGATGTCCCGGTAACGCTGCATCTGCGCGGTCAATCGGTTCAGGCTGTTGCCAGCGCAACCACTGGCGACGTGAGCGTTTTCCAACCAGCGATTGAAGCCTATCTAACCCGCTATCCCCAACGGGGAAAAATGTTCGAGCTACAACGCTTGGCAGATGGCACTTTTGACCCGGCAAATCTGAATAGAGTCGCGCAGATAATGGTCACAATCTGGTTCACACCATCCACATAATGGCACTCAGGCAGGCGCATGTTTGCCACGCACACGGTCATCGCCTTGCCGCTGGGTGATACCCACCGTATCCAAATATTCCAGCAAGGCAATCACATACTTGCGCGATGAATTAAATTGATCGCGCACGCCTTTAGCATCCACTTTGCCGTGTTCATCAATAATTGCCAAAACGCCCATAACGAGCGTTTCATAGGCACTATCGGTAAAAATGACATCCGGCGCAATTTGAATAATCCTGCCAAGGTCAATCAGAGCTTTTAACACAGGCTCACCCGTAATCGCCGCCGCATCTGCATACGAAGGCGGGGTAAACGGGTCAGCATTCATCTTTGCCAGCAACGTATGGATTTTTTGCTGTTGGGCGGCAGTAAAACGAATTTCGTGGGTTTTTAAGCGGGTTATGCTACCTTCTGCCACCATCTCAGATTGCATTTCTAACAGCATCGTCAGCAAAGCATTTTTGATATTCAGGCGGCTGCGGAGTTCTTCGCGGGGCATTCCGGCACGCAGTGGTTCTGAGGCGTGAAAAATTTGTAATTCTTTTATCATACGCGACAGCAAGTTTTGATAATCGGCAGTCGTCAAATAAGTATTATCCGGCAACTGCACGATAAGCCGCTGCACGAGAGCCTCTTGCAGCGCCAAGTCTAATTCCACTGTGGTATAACCAGTAGCTTGCTGCAAATGGGCTGTTTTAACAGGCATTTCGCCCGCCGCGGCTTGGGTAATACGTTCTGCGGGCGTGCCTTGCATCTGTGTTTGGAGAGAAGTTATCACTTCTGGACGGAAGCGCCGCCAGCGTTTGCCGGGTTGGGGATTAACAATCACACCGCCCCCAATGGTCTGCGCTGGTGATGGATAGCGCAAAATAAATCTATCGCTACGGGTCAGGGAAATGGGGTTTGCGAGTTCTAATTGCAGCCAGCCTTCTATGCCCGGTGCTAGTTGTTCGTCGTTCAGCAAGCGCACTCGCGCTAATGACTCGGATGCACCTGAGAAAAATTTGACTTGAGCATTGTGGAGTAGAGGACGGTCAACAGCCTCCAAATGCCGAAAATAAACATCAATCAGTGTCGTTGGGTGCAACTGACCCGGCAATGCCAGCACATCGCCGCGCGTGATGGCACTTCTTTCGATGCCCACAATATTCACGGCAACACGGCTGCCGGGCAAGGCAACCGTCACCGTTTGTTTATAACTTTGCAAACCACGAATTCTGCCCTTAAGTCCGCTGGGCTGAATTTCAATATCATCACCAATTTGCAACGTTCCGCCCGAAAGTGTTCCCGTGACGACTGTGCCAAACCCACTGATAGAAAAAACACGGTCAACAGGCAAACGGGGCTGATTATAATCAGTACGGGGTGCTAACTGCTGCAATTGGTGTGTTAAGGTTGTGATGAGCGTGTCTATGCCTGCGCCAGTACGGGCAGATACACGCACTACCGGCGCATTCGCCAGCACCGAATTACTGACAAAATCAAGAATTTCTGTCTCAACTAAATCCAACCAATCAGCATCATCTATCATATCAATTTTGCTCAAGACGATGATGCCGCTGGTAATGCCAAGCAAATCGAGAATCGCCAGATGTTCACGGGTTTGCGGCATGACACCTTCATCGGCGGCGATGACCAATAACGCCGCATCAATTCCGCCCACACCTGCCAGCATATTCTCGATAAAATCACGATGCCCCGGCACATCTACAATGCCCAATGTTTCGCCATCGGGCAGCGTCAGCCACGCGAAACCTAAATCTATGGTCATTTCGCGGGCTTTTTCTTCTGCGAGTCTATCCGGGTCTATACCCGTCAATCGTCGCACTAACGATGATTTGCCGTGGTCTACATGCCCGGCAGTGCCAACCACACGCACGTTTAATATCCGTTAATGGTGCTGCCGTTACCGCTGGAGACTGCCGATGTGGTACCGGTTGCGCCCACCGTATCAAATTCCAGTAGCAATGCCTGATACCGTTCCCGATACAAACGAGCGCGTTCACGCTCCAAATTCCACAAGCGTTTCAAGCTATCGAGTGCCTGCGGAATCTGAGTTTCGATTTCATCAATGCGTTTCACAAAATTTTCAAATTCTTTATCGTGGTTACGCCACACTTCGTCTTGGGAGAGTGTAAGTTGTTTCCAGCGTTTCTGGTCATCTTCACGCCAACCGTTCCATTCTTGCCGGAAGCGTTCTTCGCTCAACCGCTGCATTTCCGCGACTTCGTTGATGCGCCGTTCCAATCTATCACCGATACGTTCAAAATCATCAATGATGCGTTTCATATCCCGATACGCTTGCGCCCATGTTTCAAACCGTTGGATGTACTGTTGCATCTCATTTTCTTGGTCGCCAAAGCGTTTGAGCAAACTATCAATTTGACCATCACGCTGCTGCATCATCAACGTTTGCGAATCAATAAACTGCTGAATCTGTTCGCGGCGTTCCCGTTCCCCATTTTGAATATCTTGGATACGGCGTTCATTCCGAATCGCCAAATCTTCTATCAGCGTCAATTTAGGGCGAATGCTATCCAACTGTTTACGCACTTCGGGGAGTTCGGTTTCCATCTCGGAAATGCGGCGTGAATCTTGGCGACGTTGTTCTTCCAAAAATGCCATACGCCGATCCGGGTCTTCTAATTTTTTGGTAATATCTTCAACACGTTGTTGTAGAGAAATCACATTATCAGCAACGCGGCTGCCTTCGGAACGCACTTCAGTAATGGTGCCAGTGCTGCGCTGAATTTTGTCTACTTGGTCGGTCAATTCGCGGACAGTCCGTGCCAATGTTTCGCGGCTGATTTCTTGGCGTTTATCCATTTCGCGTTCTGCCGCCAAGCGCCGCGCCTCAGTGACTTCCAACAATTGGCGCATTTCTTTACGTGCAGCCTCTAACATATCCCGTTCTTTTTGGGCAGGCAGCGATGATTCTTTGATGACGGTTTGTTCGGATTCCACACCACCTAAACGCCGTTGCAGCGTATTAATCGTCTCGGCTTGTTGCGCCAAACGCTCTTCCAAGGTGGCAATCGTTGCTTTATCGCGGCGGCGTTCTTCATCCAGCCATTCAATCATGCGGGCAATTTGGTTAATATCCATAAAAATACATCCTATCTCAGCTTGTGCCTTGCACCGTACAACCCTACTTCGATTATAGCATAACGTGCGCGTGAGGCTAAATTGTGGTGATATTCACAAAATAGCTCCTTATCGCAACAAATTCGCTAGGTCAGAGTACAATAAAAGCAAATTGTTAATTAGGAATAAACGACAATGTTGGTCACTCGGCAGCAGTTAGAAGAAAAAGAACAGGTTCTCCTTGCGCCCTATGCCCTCCTCAGCCACAACAGCCGGGGGCGGTTTCATCATGACCATGAACCCCAATATCGGACAGCTTTTCAGCGTGATAAAGACCGTATCGTGCATTCGGCGGCATTCCGGCGTTTAGAGTACAAAACCCAAGTGTTTGTCAACGATGCCGGGGATTATTATCGCACGCGCCTAACCCATACGCTGGAAGTGGCACAAATTGGGCGCACCTTAGCACGCGCCTTGGGCGTCAATGAAGATTTGACCGAAACCATTTGTTTGGCACATGATTTGGGACATCCCCCATTTGGTCATGCTGGCGAACATATTTTGGATGCCTTAGTTGCTGAGTATGGCGGCTTCAACCATAATCATCAAAGCTACCGAGTGGTCACAGAATTAGAGCATCGTTATCCCAGTTGGGACGGGTTAAATCTGACGTATGAGACGTTAGAGGGTATTGCCAAACACGAAACCGAATATGATATGGCGAAGTTTACGGATTTTAGTGCGACGACTCGCGCTAGTTTGGAAGCACAAATCGCCAATATTGCCGATGAATTGGCATATAACGCGCATGATTTGGACGATGGACTACAAGCTGGTTTGCTGCACCCTGAACAATTGCGCGAACTCGAAATTTGGCGACGTTTATGCGATAGTCTAGGTTGGTCAGGGGGGATGTTGGATGAAGTGACTCGGCATGGTTTCATTCGGGAATTGGTTGGGCTACAAGTGGGCGATGTATTGCGGACAACTTCGCAGGCACTCACCGACCTTAATCCGCAAACACCCGATGATATTCAACATCATCCCATCAATCTCGTCAATTACAGCCCAGAATTTAAACTCTTGAATCGCGCACTCAAAGATTTTTTGTTTCAGAACATGTATTATCATTATCGTGTCGTCCGCATGAAAGAACGCGCTGCTCATTTCATCAGCGAATTATTTGCGCGGTATACCCAAGAACCACGCCAATTGCCCGAAGAATATCGGGCGCAGATTGCTAAAAATGGCTTGCAACGGGTGGTTGTGGACTACATTGCCAGTATGACAGACCGCAGTGCTTTGTTAGAATACAGGCACTTATTTGACCCGATGACCCGTCCATAACTCAGCGGGGAAGGATAACCACATGGCAGGTGATACTGTCCTGAATAATCGTTATGAACTCATCGCCCAGCAAGGGTCTGGGGGGATGTCGGTCATTTATCGCGCTTTAGACCGATTGTTAGGGCGTACCGTAGCTATCAAAGTGCTGCGCCCTAGTTTGACGCAAGACCCGGCATTTTTGGAGAAATTTCAGCAAGAAGCCCGTTCTATCGCTAATTTATCGCATCCCAATATCATCACCGTTTATGATGTCGGCAGTGATATGGGAACGTACTACATGGTGATGGAATTGGTGGATGGGCAAGATTTAAAAAAAATGATCAAAGATGCCGCGCCGCTGCCTGTTGACCGGGTGATTGACCTCAGCATCCAGATTGCGGCGGGCTTGGATTATGCTCACCGTTCCGGCTTAGTTCATGCCGATGTCAAACCACAAAACATTTTGGTGGCAAAAAATGACACGGTAAAAGTCACTGATTTTGGGATTGCTCAGGCACTCACAGATACGCAAGCAAATCAACGTTTTGATGTCGTGTGGGGCAGCCCGCATTACTTCGCGCCGGAGCAAGCCCGTGGCGAACCGCCGTCGCCCGCATCTGATGTGTATGCCATTGGCATTGTCATGTTTGAGATGCTCACGGGGAAATTGCCCTACAGCGGTGCCAGCCAACAAGATTTGGCAAAGGCGCACATCCAAGACCCCATTCCGCAAGTCATTGAATCCAATCCTAACGTGCCAGAGGCACTCAACCGGATTGTCTATAAATTGATGAGCAAAGAACCATCGGGGCGCTACCGGATTGCCGGGCAATTAGAAGAAGTGCTGCGCGATTTAAAAACACGCGCACGAGAAAATACGCTGCGTAATCAGCAAGTTCCGCCAGCCAATCCGGGTTATTCCATGCCAGCGCCGCAGCCACCAACGGCAGGGGTTCAACCGTCCCAGAATCGCCCACCCGGCGTAAATTTGCCGCCGGCAGCGCCACCTGCCGAACCCACCGTGCGTTACAGCCCGGCACCCATGGCACCACAACCTTATAACCCGCGCCAACAGCAGCAAAATGTTCCGGTAAAACCTGCACAGCCTTTGGAACAACGCTATACTGTACCGCCTGTTGTACCACCGCCGCCCGTTCAGCCGGGCGCTCGGCAACCCGGCGATTCTGCCCAATATGTACCGCAATATGGCGTTAGCCAATCAATGCCACCTTATACAGGGGACACACCCGATTATGTGACGATTGCCCTAGCAATTTTGGCTGCAATCGCCGTAGCGGGCTTATGCCCACTGTTTTTAGTGGTATCCACAGCCTATAACTAAAAAACAGGTGGGTGGCTCACCCGCCTAAAAATAATCAACAGATTATGGCGCACCCTCATCGCCAGTCATCGAATCCACCGCATCAGCAGTCATAGATTGCGCCATGGGTAAGCCAGCCCGCGCTTCGTAGGCTTCAATTTGAATTTGCGCCAAACCTTGACTCGTGCTTGCCATATAAACGCCAATACCACCAGTGGAGAAAGTATTTTCCTCCAGCGAGATAATTTCTTCGCCATTCACAAAACCAACGACTTTATTGTTAAAAATATTGACTTCGATGAGATTATCTTCACCAATGGGTTTAATCGCCGGATGCTGTGTCCACGTTTCGGTTAGTCCCCGTAGTTCGCGCCAGACCCCATTTTCACGTACCCAAATGCTGTAGCGCCCGCGCCCATCAATGGCAAATACATTGTAATTATCTGGGTCTTGATAACGAAACACCAAACCATAGCCACTTGCCGGGGCGCTGTCTGGGTTTAAGCGAGCAAACATCGCTAAATGAACATTGGTATAGCGATATTCCGAGCTAAAAAGCGCCGTCATGGCGGTGCTAGAGATAACATTTTTCAGGACATAATAACCATTTTCAATGACACGGGTGATGTCGCCGTCGTCATTCTGCTCCCAACTGGCGTTAAAACTATCGGCAGTGCCAAACGTGCTTTCAAAATAAAAATCCCCTGTCATACTATCGGTCATGCTGTTCGCCATTGGCGTGGGAGCAGGTGCAGCATTGATAGGGGTTTGGCTGATGCGAGCCACCACCAGTAAGGCAACCGCCGCCAAAATCAGCGCCAAAAATGCCAAAGGATTTTGCCGTGCTGGTCGAATCACCACCTCAGAAATGGTCGTGATTAACGTTGTTTGCCTGTTTTTTGGTTTTTCATCAGTGATTGGGTGCTTGATTTCAGCGGTAATGGGCGGCAATTGGCGTGTTGCGGATACAACAACGGGCGGCGGTGCTAAATGTTTGCCCGAAAAAACCGTTTGAATATCATTGGCAAATTCGTCAGCAGTTTGGTAGCGTTCCTGCGGGTCTTTTGCCAGCGCCCGGCAGACAATCGCATCAAAATCCGGGTTGGGCAAATGGCGAAAATCGGACGCTTTGGGAATAGGGGCTTGCACATGCTTGAGCAAAATCGAAACCGTGCCATCGTCATCAAACGGTGGGCGTCCGGTCAACAATTCGTAAAAAATTATGCCTAGTGCATATAAATCAGCACGGGCATCTACCGGCATTCCGGTGGCTTGTTCCGGCGACATATACGCCGGAGTACCCACAATCAAGCCTTCTTGCGTCAAACCACTTTGTTGTGCCAAGCGAGCAATGCCAAAGTCTGTCAAAATTGCACGGTCACGCTCATCAAACAAAATATTGCCCGGTTTAACATCCCGGTGAACCATGCCCCGGTCATGGGCATAACTCAGCGCGGCAGTTAAATCCAGCAGAATTTGCTGCACACGGTCTAGCGGCAGCAATTTTTCTTCATGACGGGCATTTTCAATCACTTCTGCCAATGTTCTGCCGGGGATAAACGGCATCGCCATATAATAGATGGGATGTCCATCTTGGGTAATGCCATCAAAATCAAAAATTTGGATGATGTGGGGATGATTAAAACTAGCGATGAAGCGGGCTTCTTGAATGAATCGCTCACGGAATGAGTCTTCATATACCAGATGTTCATGCAGCACTTTGATGGCAATCGTCCGCTTGAGGCGGGTATCTTCGGCTTTATAGACCGTTGCCATCCCGCCTGCACCGAGGCGTTCCATCAAATGATAATGCCCAAGAAAAGTATTGGTGAGGCGTGCTGAACCCATAATCACTATTTTCCGTTATCAAAATGAGATACTCCATCGTGAAGTATAACATCAGAAAATAACGAAAGCATGAACAACGCGCTAGAAATCGAGCAATATCTTAAGCATCCCCGGCTTGGCGGCGTGGTCAAATGCGGTTAGAACATCTGCAAAGGCATAACGGGCTTCAATGAGCGATTCAACATCAATTTGTTGTGCCGCCAATGCCCGCAGCGCCGTATCAAAGGGTCCACAACGGCTGCCAATCACCCGGATTTCATCCACGACGACACGGGTTAAATCGGCTTGGGGCAACCCATGATAGGTACTTTTGAGGACAATCGTACCTCGAGGCATTACGAGATTAAGCGCATCGGCAAAACCATCAGCAACACCCGTGCAATCTACGACAACATGCGCTTGTTTATCTGCCAATTCTTCGCGGCGCACAGCACGAATACCCCAATTTGCCAATAGTTTGGCTTGTTTTTCGCGCCGGACAATGACCGATAAATCTGCGCCCGTTAATTTAAGGACTTGCGCCACCAACATCCCCAATTTGCCTGCGCCAATGACCACCACTTTATCACGCGGGGAAATATGCACTGCTTCTAACACCTGAAACGCTGCCGCCAACGGTTCGACAAAAACAGCAGCATCATCGCTGATAGTATCGGGAACCATATGCAAATTACGCCCTGTCAACGGCATAAAATCAGCGAATGCGCCATCATGTTGAAAAATACCCACCGTTGTACGATGCCGACATTGCGACGGAATGCCCAAATAACATATATCGCATTTGCCGCATGCAGCATTAATTTCACCGACAACACGCTGACCCACAAACCGCGCTTCGCCTTCGATTACTTCGGCAACAAATTCATGTCCCGGAATCCCCTGAAATCCCATATAGCCACGCACAATTTCCAAATCCGTGTTGCAGACACCCGCTTTGCGGATTTTGAGCAGAGCTTGGTCGCCTGTGGGCTGGGGTTGGGAGGCATTGGTTTGGTAATGAAGTTGACCATCGTACACTAAAGCACGCATGTGATATTCCAAACTGCTAGAAATAAAGTAAATATGATGTAATACTTTCGGGGTGAAGTAAACTGCACCCCTTTAAGGTGTCATGCTTCTGCCACTTCAGCGTCAGTTTTACGCTTCAGAAAAGGAATTTCGTCTTTTTCCCATGCGACCAACAGCGGCACGGCGGTAAAAATAGACGAATAACTGCCCGTCACTAACCCCACAAACAACACGGCAATAAACTGGCGTATGGTGTCGCCGCCGAACAGCAATAACGCCACCATGATAAAAAAGGCGTTGAGTTGGGTCGCTAGAGAACGATGAATGCTCTCCCACAAACTACGATTCACAATCGCTTCATACGGTTCACCCAAGTGTAAGGGGATGTTCTCGCGGATGCGGTCAAAAATCACGATGGTATCTTGTACTGAAAAGCCAACCACCGTAAGAACCGCGGTCAAAAATAGAGCATCCACTTCCCAACCAAACAACAGCCCAAACAATGAGGCGGCACTGGCAACGACTAAAACATCGTGCAGCATGGCGGCAATCGCGCACACCCCATAGCGAAAGGCTTTTGGCACTTGCCGGAACGAAATCACGATAAAGCCAGTGATAACCAGCGATGCCAAAATCACCGCAAAAACGGCAGCGCGTGCCACTTCTTGCCCTACCGTTGCCGAGACGGACTGCTGTTGAAAACTATCACGGTCTAAGGGCGCAATAGTCGTCTCCAAAGCGGCTAGGATTTGTTCAATCACTGCCGTTTCTTGGAAGATACCGCGCACTGACCAACGATTCGAATCTACGCCACCAAGCCGTTGAATGATGACATTTTCATCACCATATGTTGCAAAAACATCACGCAGGTTTGCTTCCGTTGCGCCTGTTTCCGTGAAGGTGATGTCGTAAATGCTGCCGCCGACAAAATCAATACTCAAGGGGAAAAGCTGCCCCGTTGTGAACAGCGAAAACAACATGATACAAAGACCCGGAATGATAATGCCTGCTGAAAACAGGAAGTACCAACGGCGTTTTTCCACGAGATTAAACATGGTTGTGTTTTTTCCTTGTCTGCGTGCCTAAACGCCCATGAGCCAATGACGGGTAGCGAGCAGATTTTTTAATGCCCCTACCAATAAATATAAGAATGTGCGCGTGACGACAATTGCCGTGAACAAGTTCAAGATTAGCCCTAGTCCCAATGTCACCGCGAAACCGCTGACGATGCTGGCACCGGGCGTTTGCCCAAAAATGAACAAAATGCCGCAGATGATAATCGTCGAAAGATTGGAATCACGGATAGAAACCCACGCGCGGTCAAACCCCTGCGTTAAGGCATCTTCAAGTGGTTTACCCCGCCGTAATTCCTCTTTGATACGTTCAAAGATGAGGATATTGCCATCTACAGCAGTGCCTATCGAGATGAGGAAACCGGTGATAGCCGGCAACGTGAGTGTGATGGGAATGAGTTTAAAAATAGCAAGATTCAACACAATGAAGACTGCCAGCGCCAAATCGGCGGCAATACCCGGTACACGGTAATAGACCAACATAAACGTGAATACAACTATCACACCAATGATACCTGCCCTTATACTGAGTGCTACGGATTCCTGCCCTAAAGTCGCGCCGACTTCTTCAGCACTCACGACACGCAATGGGATAGGCAGCGCCCCAGAACGCAGTTGCAATGCTAACCGTTCTGACGTTTCTTGGTCAAATTGCCCGGTGATAATGCCACCATCGCTCAATTGACTCTGGATAATCGGCGCAGATAACACTTCACCATCTAGCACAATTGCCATCGGTTCACCAATACGTGACCCGGTGAACGTCGCAAAAGTCTCGATAAATTCCGGCTTAATGGCAAATTCGATAAACCACTGTCCTGCCCCCACTTGGCTGGTTTGCCCAAAACTGGCGCTGGCAGCCGCTAAACCGGCTCCGGTCATCACTGTTTCAAAGGGCTGCCCCGTAGTGGGATGTAGCAAGCGCGGTGCTTCATCACTGGTATCCTCTGTCGCATCGGCTTCGCGCAAAGAATTGAGTCGATTTTGTTCCGTTGTGAGAATTTTCTGCCCTTCGTACCCCTGCGCCTGATTGCGAAGACCACCAAAATCTACAAACTCTAATAATGCCGTTTGTTGAATCGTATCTACGGCTTGCTGGCGGTCACGGACACCGGGCAATTCCACCAGAATACGATTCCCCCCCTGCACCTGAATAGTCGCTTCGGTCAGCCCTAGGGCATTGACACGCCGATTGACATTATTGGCAGTTTCGCGTAGTTCTTCAGTGGTGAAAGTGTCGGTAGGGACATCGGCTTGGAGCAGCACCCGCAGCCCCCCCACCAAATCCAGCCCTAAACTTTGTTGAATATTGAGCGTGAAATCAATGCGTTGGTCGTTATTAAAATCAAACGACACGCTTTCGGTGCAGCGCAGGTCGCCAATATCCACCGTATGGTCAAATTCATGTTGCTGGCACAAAGGGTCATCTACCTGAACCCCTTTGCTAGCTGCTGGCAGTGCCACCCAGATGCAAAAAATTGTGAGAATCAGGATGAAAACAAGCCATCCTAGCGTATTTTTCATAATGCCGTCCAGATGATTATGCTGTGGTGTCGGTTTGTATATTTTCGCTAGTGCCTAAGCCTTTGCGGGCATTTTCGGCAATTTCTTCCGGGTTATACTCTTGTACTATGGCGGCTGTCACCAATCTCACGGTGACTCCTCTTGCAATTTCCACATGAGCAATGCCTTGTTCAGCATCAACAGCTTGAACTCTGCCAATAATGCCACCAAATGTTATCACTTCATCACCAGCACTCAAAGAGCGTGCCATCTTTTGCCGCTTCTGGAAATCTCGTTGGCGAGGAAACAAAATCATTGCCCAATACGCGCCCATCCCCAATAACATTAAGACGGTCAAAAATAATATCTCTGCCATCCATCCCTACTCCCTATGTTAAAACGCGGGCATTATAATCGGGCGGTTTAGCGGATACCAGTCCTGTCAGTGCCAAACCGATTGCTTGACCAGCGTGCCAACACCCTCTACAATACCCTTCGTAATCATTTGCCCAGTAGAAATGGCTGGAAATTATGCGATCAATAAACCATCCTACCTTTTGGCGTTTCTGCCTGCTGTTGACTATCCTAAGCGGATTAGTGTTCTCTGTTCAAGCGCAAGATAGCCCTTTTGTGCAAACCTATATTTTGAATAATAACACGGGCGATGCCCGAACTGAGTGGTTTATCGAAAATGAACGGACGCTGATTTTAAATGGTTTTGATACCACCGCTTTAAATCTGCCCAAACCGTTCACGGTGAATGCCGTCAGTATTGATGTCATCCAAGGCTCAGATACCCCGGTTGAAATTATCATCTACGAAGATACCACCGGCGGTTCACCGAGCGATTCACGGGTGATTGGACGCCATATCATCGTTATCAATCAGGCAGGGCTTAATCGTGTTGTCTTGCCTGCCCCCGCTTCGTCACGCTCGCCAATTATTTGGGTTGGCTTCAATTTGCCACCCGGCTTCCGATTTGCGTCAGATGCAGCAGGTCCTTCGGTTTTGACCTATTGGGCATGGACACC
>JALHOR010000118.1 GCA_022842885.1 Anaerolineae bacterium | reverse complement strand
GGTGAAGCAACGCCGTGTACCCCTGTGCGCCATTGGTGATATTCACTGGGTCATTTAGGTTATTTGCCAGTACGCGCAGCACTTCGCCAAAACCGAGCGTCACAATCGCTAGATAATCGCCGCGCAGCCGCAGCACGGGCAGCCCCAACAGAATGCCCATCAAGCCCGCCGAGATTACCCCTAGCGGCACAAAGACATAAAAAGCATTCGCTGTGACGAGCCAGCCATTTTCATTTACAATGGTGGGCGCGGCAGAGGTGAAAATGCCCCACAAATACGCCCCCACCAAGAAAAACGCCATATACCCCAAATCGAGCAGCCCGGCATACCCCACGACGATTTTCAAGCCCTATGCCAGCGCCGAAAAAATGCAAATCTGAATAATCAATTCCAGATAGGTGCTGTCGTAAATACCCAAAACCGGGACAACCACCGCCAGAAGGATTAAGATGCTGACAATTTTGAAGATGCGCGGCAGCGATGACCCCATAATCAGGAAGGGCGCAATCACCAGCGGCGGAAATGCCAGCGTCGTATGCAGCGGGAACCACGTATTACGCCGGTCTAGCGTTAAGAGAACATAAATCACAACAGCTAAATAAACTGCCAATCCTGCCCCAGCAATCACTGGATTTTGCAGTGCCGTCTGGAGAGGAGAGGTGGGCGTTTTGCTTTTGCTTGCGATTGCCATAATGCACTACACCTTTTCATCCACGCGCTCACCCAGTAAACCCGATGGGCGGAAAATCAAAATGAGAATTAACACGGAGAAGGCAAAAATATCGGTGTATCGCTGCCCGAACAACGGGAAATACACCAAGACGCCATTCAGGAAAGTCTCAATCAAGCCCAAGGTCAGCCCACCTAAGAGCGCCCCGGTCACGCTGCCGATGCCGCCTAAAACAGCGGCGGTGAAGGCTTTGATGCCGGGGAAAAAGCCCACAAACGGCGTGACTGTACCGACATTCATCCCGAATAATGCGCCGGCTGCGCCGCCAAAAGCACCCCCAACGAAGAACGTCAGCGAAATCATGCGATTCACATTCACGCCCATCAGCCCGGCAGTTGCCATATCTTGCGAGACAGCACGAATCCCGCGTCCTAATTTTGTACCATTCACGAAATAATTCAGGATGAGCAGCGTAATCACCGCGCCAATCACCACGATAAACTGCGTCGGGCGAATATTAACGGTGGTTTCGCCAAAGGCGATTTTCGCCGGAACTTGCGCCCAATCGAGACGATTCATGGGGTAAGTGAGGTTAAAATCGTTGCGGGTGATGGCTTCAAAAGCGCGAACAAGGTCAATCAGGAAGAACGAAATCCCAATGGCGGAAATCAATGGCACTAAACGCGGTGCGCCGCGCAAGGGACGATACGCCACGCGCTCTATCAACACGGCGACTGTGCCGCTAGCAAGCATCGCCACCAAAACCACGGTAATGACCATCAACACCGGATTCCATGCGGCTAAATGCCCAGATTGATTCAAGCGATCCATCACTTCAAACCCGATGACGGCACCAAACATAAAAATTTCGCTGTGGGCAAAATTGATGAATTGCAGCACGCCATACACCAGCGTATAGCCCAGCGCAATCATGGCGTAGACAAAACCAATGGTGACGCCCTTGATAATCATATCGGGCAATTGTTTGTTAATTTGGTCAATCAAAATAATATTGGGGCGCGGCTCTGGGAATAAGAATGCCAGCAAGTACGCCAAGACCGTTAAGATTGCCGAGGCGACCAGAATAAATAAAATCATCTGCCCCAAAGGATAGAGAATAAATTGATAAATCCAACTGATAGCTTCTTCTGCATTGATGGCATACTGCGTTTCCGGTTGCCCGGTGGTGGGGTCAGGAATTTGACGGGGCAAAGCGATTTGGATGAGGAGACCAAAGGTAGCCAGTAAAGCTAACCAGAACCCGATTTGGGTGACATCGCCAAGCGCGACGCCCTGCGATAATGCCAAAATCAGGGTGATAATAAAATAAATGAGGCTAGCTGCCCCCGCAAGTACCCCGACCAACGCCATCTCGCGCCAGACTGCCGGACGCCATAATGCCACCGCAGCCGCACTAATGGCTACAACGCTCGCCATGGGAACAAGAAATAAAAACAAGCTATACGCATTAAACCGCAAAAAAAGGAGTTGAGCGCCCGTTGCTGTTAAAGAAATCGGGTCACCTTCCGTTGGAAATGTCGTCAGGGTGTACCACGGCAGCACCATAAAAACGATAGCGATGAAAATCGCACACGCCAGTAACAGGACTGCTGGAATATTCATACGTTGAGAAGTCATCAAAGAACTCGTTTCCAAAATTGTCGCGTGGAGTGCGGCTAGGGGCAATGCCCCCAGCCATCACAACGGTCATCGCCGCGTCAGTGCTTGCGCGATGACTCAATCATGCAAGATTACATGCCTTCCATCATCGAAAGATGGATGGCGTGCAGCGGCGAAGCAATTTTCTGTTCGCTCAACAGCGTGTTGTTGCCCCAAGCTGCCGGGTCACCAGAAGTAACTTCGATGATGTAGTACAGACCTTCTTCGGGGTCGCCCACGGCGTCGAAGGTGTAGGTGGCGGTGATGCCTTCATAACCAGCGGTGTCGCGGATGATGGAAGCAACTAAAGCACGGCTGGGGACTTCACCATTGGCGCGGGCGGCGGCAACGGCAATCGCGTGCAACACGATACCGGTGGAATCATACGCCTGAGCAGCAAACGGCTGGGGCGGTTCACCGAATTTGGCTTCATAATCTTGGGCGAATTGAGCAGCATTCGGGTAGAAGGTAACAGGGGCAGCCACGCTGGTGTAGTATGTACCAACAGCAGCTTCACCGGCGATAGACGCAAATTCGCTGCTATCGAAACCATCGGGACCCACGAAGATGCCTTCATAACCAGCAGCGCGAGCTTGGCTGATGAAAATACCGGTCTGGCTGTAAATACCACCGAAGTAAATCAGGTCGGGGGCGAGTGCCAGCACGGGGGTGATGATACCGTCGAAGTTGGCGCTTTCCGAAGTGCCTTCAAAGCCCAACACGGTCAAACCTTGGTTTTCGGCTTCGGCACTGAAGAATTCTGCCACGCCTTGACCATAAGCAGTGTTGTCGTGCAGCACATAAACGCTTTCCACGCCTTCCAACGAAGCGGCAAAAGCGGCACCGGCTGCGCCTTGGGTGTCATCACGTCCGGCAATGCGGTTGACGGTGGGCAGCGCCCGGTCAGTGATGTTCACGTTGGTGTTTGCCGGGGAAACCATCGCCAAGCTGTTGGCGTTGTAAACTTCGGAGGACGGAATCGCCACACCGCTGTTCAAGTGACCGACCACAGCCAAAATCGCCGGGTCATTCACCAAGTTTTGCGCGTTGGCAACACCCACATCGGGGTTCGCTTGGTCATCAAACGGCACATGGGTCACAGTGAAGCCCATATCTGCCAACGGACCTGCCATCTGTTCCACTGCCAACGCCACGGCATTCGCAATGCTGGTTCCCAAAACGGATTGCGGACCCGATAACGGGCTTTGGGACGCAATTTTGATTTCCATACCCTGCGCTTTGACCAAGCTCATGCTCGGTACAATCATCAGCGCAACGATAAGGAGGATAAACACAAAGCGTTTCGTCTTCATGCAACAACTCCCTTAAACTAAAAATGTACAATGTGGCAAAAATGGCAATGGTTGTCAATAACCATTCACCCGTGATGCATAGTGATAGACTATAACACGCCGTTAAAAAAGCAACAAGATTTTCACTATGAATCTTCATGCATCTTTTTTGTGCATTCCGTCCATAAAGATATGTACCATGCCGCACATAAACGGTTCACCACTTTCCCAAAGCTGCACAGTATCGGATTCATCCATGAGAATTAGCAGTTGTAAACCTAATAACACTCCTGTCACTAAAAATAAGGCTGTTTGTCCCTGAAAAATCATGACAGATGTCTACAAAAGAATATCGTAAGGCAAGAAATGGCATTTCGCGCATATAATGAGATTAAAACAAGTTGTAATACAGAAGCCTGAAATAAATATTTTCGTCTTATATTACAAAATAACAAATACTTCTGGATTGTTGGATATGCCACTATCAACGGATGAAATGGTCTTAGTGCGTGACTGTAGCAAAGATGACTCGTCGTATCAACGCTTGCGGGAGTTGCTGGCAGAACGGGAAGAGCGCGGCGAACAACAAGTACGCCAATTGGTAGCCCAGTATGAGAGCTTGGCGGTAATTTTGCGCGATTCCCAAAATATGATGATGACGCGCATTTCGCATGAATTTAGGACTCCATTGACGATTGTCATGACATCGTGTGATTTGCTGGAACGCTATTTTGACCGTCTGGATGCCGATAAGCGCCATCATCACTTGCATAAAATTCGGATGCAAGTGCATCGTATCGCCGGAATGCTGGATGATATTTTGGCAATGATGCGTGGCATGGTGCGCCACAGTTATCCCCAATCCAAAGAATTTGCTTTGGATGAATTATGCCAAGATATTCAACATCGGGTTACGATGACCAGTGGCATTCATCATCATTGTTATTTCAATATCACTGGCACACCACGTCTCATTACTGCCGATGAGAATTTGCTGCATACGGTGATGATGGCACTGCTATCGAATGCGCTCAAATATTCACCTGAACAAAGCGTGATATTGTTTAATTTGCATTTTGAAGCGTTGGGGCAGGGGATAACGCTGCGCGTACAAAATACCGGTATCGGTATTTCGGAAACCGAGATGCCTCATATTTTCGAGACATTCTATCGTGGCGAAAACACCAGTGCCACCAGTGGTTTGGGGCTAGGGTTAAGTATCACCAAGCAAATTGTGACCTTATATAACGGCACGATAAAAGTTGATTCCCAACCCAATGGCATGACCACCTTTACCATTTGGTTGCCGCTGTGATGTTTTATTACCCTATGTTGGGTTTATCAACACTGTGCCACCCATATCGGCAACATAAGTACTGCCGGGTGTTATGGTGATTTGCAGGCTTGCTCCTGTGCCGGTCATTGCCACATCATAAGCTGCATTGGGAATAAGACCCGTGATGAGGTGACGGGCAGCATTGGCGCTGTAAGTCACCGAATCAAATGCTGTTGTAGAATCAACCGGAAAAAGCAGTGCCGTATCCCCAACGATAACACCTTGATAGGCTGTGCCACCTGTGCTTTCAAAAAGGGTTGTGGCAAGCGGCATAGTGCCAGCATCGGCACCCTGTAAAACATGCAAAAAACGAGTTTCGGACACGGGATTAGATGGCTCGACCATCAGCCGATAACGCATATTTTCATAATGGGCGGGCGGGCTGCTGGCTTCATCTGCCAGTGGTGTTACACTAATTGCAGCATTTAGCGGCAGCAGTGTATTCACATACAGGTGTTGTCCCGCTAATGTTGTCATGGTGGTGAGGGTATCACTAACCGTCGCATTGTCTGGGAAATTTAGCCAGAAACGCATCACAGGATTAGCAGCGGCAGTCGCGGCACGGTCATAAATTACCACGATATCAGGTTTCAGCCACACCAATGAGCGACTGACATGCTCAACATCCGTAACCCCTTCGTATTCAGAGTTATATAAAGGCGTGGCATCGCCATATACGACAATATAATCAGTGTTGATGGCGAAAATAGGCGGCAGCGGGTCGCCTGCGGAATACAACCATTGTGAACCCCGTTGGGCAATCATCAGGCGATAATCATCCCGGTCAGGCAGCGTATTCATGACGGTGAGCGTGTTCATATTATCCGATGTGTGATAATCAAAATCATATCCAACGCGGATTTTTGTCAGCCATTCTCCGGCACGGTAAAATTCAATGGCATTGCCGTTGCCACTTTGATGGTCTACCGTATCCCAACTCAGGTTATAGCTCAACAACGCCGCAGTCTCGCTCCAATCCGTGCGTGCCAGCAAACGCCGCATCCCCGGCGCATACCACGCCGTCGGATAAGTCGGGCGGGGGTCGGTGAAGGTCGTTACTTGTGGGTCATAAAGCAGAAAATACAAAATGGCTTTATTCATGGAATCTACGCTGGTCACGCGGTCTAACAAGCCCGCCGCACCACCGGGGGGTGTATGCAGTTGAACCCAACGCAGGGCATCTAACGTTTGCACATCGCCTTGTAACTGAGCATAAATCGCCAACGGTGCAAATAGTTCTACCATGTCGGGAGCGCGATAATCTTGCCCAGAGCCATACCATGCTGGTAGATACACGGTGCCATAATCCGGGTTGGCGGCGGGTACAGGGCTTAATGAACTGACAAAGGCGATTATGCTGTCGTGCCAAAAAGGATTATTTTCGATGCTGATTTGCTGCCCCCATTGGGTAGTATCCGTGACACCTGCTGTATAGAGTGCCAATAAAAATTCAGCGACATAACCTACAGATTGGGGGCTGTATTCAAAACCTTCTGTGCCAAAGCCCCCGGCGGCATCCGTCCGCAATAAATGGTCAATCACATACAACCATGCGCCCGTTGCATTTTCGAGATAAGCGTGCAGCGCCCCGTCAAGATCATCAGCCGCATCTAAGGCTAATGCCATGATGCCGATATTCCGCATGTGGGCGCTGTAATAATTGTTCCCTGCCCAGCGCACTGCCACTCTATCAGCGATAAGAATGGGGTCATTCACCACGCCAATCGGTTCAGGACGATTGAAGTTGGTGGTATAAGCATTAATATTTTCTTCGCACCAGCGCAAAAACACCGTCCGAATTGTGGCTTTATCTTCGGCGGTCAAAATCGGATAAATCCAATCTACGGTTAAGCCAAAACTGATGCCTTGCCAGCGCGACCTATCAGAAGTGGAAAATTCAGGATGGCGAAAGGGTTGGCTTTCATCCACGCCTTTGACGGCTTCATTCATGACATGCATCAGCAGCGTTCTTGCCCGTTGCGCGTACTCTTGGCGGACATTATCTTCGGTGACGATTAACGACATAAACGCAAAGAGCAAGGCATATGATTCAGTCGGGTATTCTTCATAAGCAATGCTGCCCGTATCTTGGGCAGGAATAATCCCCGCGTCCATATCAGCGGTGGCGCGTTGTGCCATCGCCAGCAATCCGTCTTGATAAAGCGGATTCGTTGGTACAGCCCATGCTTGTAAACGCGGTAAATCGCTAGATTGAATCCACAGATGCGGATGAGCATTTTCTGACTGCGCGGCGCTGTAACCACTGACGGAAAAAACGAGCAGTAAAACGAAAAAAATAGCTTTGTTTACCATGATAGGCTTTCTTGCGATTAGATGCTTATATAAAACTGCTGTGAGCAAGCGATAAAATTTGAAACGAATGGCAGGCAGTACCTCTATCCTGGCTTGGATTTTTCCAGCATATTCGCTCGCACTTGTGCTAATGTGGCTTCGGATAAGCCGACTTTTTCGCGCAGGTATTTTTCGATAGAGCCGTATTTAGCATCTACATACGCCAACATCGTTTGGAGCGTGTTGGGATGGGCGACTAATAGCGGTTGCATCTCCTCTTCACTGATGCCCAAGCGTGCCACGCGCTGAATCACGGGGGCGGTAATCTTGCGAAAATAATCAAAATACAAATTGCTCAGGGTATAATCGGCAACGACGGTGCTTTCTGGCACGCCCAAATACCGCAGCAGCAGCGCAATCGCAATACCGGTGCGGTCTTTGCCCGCGGAACAATGAATCAATACGGGTAAATTCGTTTCATCGGCAATGCGCTCAAACAATTTACCGAATAACGCGGCGTTGTTATCAATCATGATGCGCGTATACATATCTACCAGTGTATCGCCCAAGCGGTTGCGCTCGAACAACAAAATGCGTAATCGCTGCCAGCGCGTATCATCATTCGACCGGGCAGGCAACGAGAGATATTGGATGGTGTTATCCGGCAAAATATCGGGGTCGGCGGCGGCTTCTTCTTCGCTGCGGAAATCGCAGACCAATTTTACGCCGAGTGCCATGAGTTTTTGCCCATCTTCCGGCGACAAAAATGCCAGTGATGCCCCACGATAGACGCGCTGCCAACGGATAGTCTGCCCATCAGCGGTTTTGTAGCCGCCAATATCGCGCAAATTGGCAACACTTTTCAGGTCTAAAAATCGTCCGGGGGTTTGTGCCTCTGCCGGATTGATAATCAGCGATTGCGGGTCTACGGGAGCGGGCTTGCCGCGTCGCCACGCCAATAACCGCCATAGCCCCAATGCGCCAATGGCGACCACAATCAATCGTAAGATATTCCGCATGGTTCGCTCTCTGTGTGACCGCCAATAAAGTCTGGAATGAAACATTATAATGCGGTATGACAGCATTTTTGAACCGCGAAGGCGCGAAGGTTACAAAGAAAAGCAATTGAACCACAGTAGTACGGAGAATACCGATAAAAGCGATTGAACCACAAAGAACACGAAGGACACAAAGAAAAGCGATTAAACCACAGTGGTGTCCATGAAAGAATATGCCACGAGCAATGAAAATAGGTCATTGAACGATAGATAGGCAATCTTCCGTTTTTGACTCAGTACTATTTTCAAAGGAGACTACCAAGGTCACAAAGAATGGATATTGTTGATTTCATAAACTTCAATCGTGAGGTTGTGATGCTGTAACGCCCAGTGTTGCATCGCGCTTCGCCCCGGACGACTACATGCCTTCAGCGCACCCGGTTTGCTAATGAATACCAGAGATTTTACTGGATAATTTTCTGCTTGTGCCATCAACGCTTTTAATATATCTTTTTCAAATTCTGAGGCAGGATTTTTGAGGGTGAGCGCAATCTCAACGATAGTCGCATCGTCCTCAAAATAAAAATCTACAGCATGGGCTGTGCTGCCACAGATGCGCTTTTCCGTGTAATCCGCACCGAAGGCAATCAAGGCGCGGCGACGAACTTCAGCCATAAATTCGTTAGAGTCTTTGTCGCCGGCACCTGCTCCCTTGACATCAAAAAATGTAGGACGTTCATCGGCAACCGCTTGGGCAATCTCTCTAAGCAATTCGACTTTCGTTTTGGTTATCATCATGATTTCCTCAATATTGGCAAAAATACATATGTCCTCAGCATTAAGTCCTCAGCACTCAGCACTATTTTTTCATTCCCGCTTTTTCTTCGTTTTACGCCGATTGTGTCGCCAACGCAGCACCAGCCCAACACCCGCGATTGCCCCAACTCCCGCCGCCTTACTCGTCACCATCTGCCGAAGATGCCACCTCACTGGATGATTGAGATACTCCAAAATCGCTGCCGTGCCTTGCTGCAATACCTCCGGCGGCGGCGAGATGAGGGGATTGCCGGCTAAGTGGAGACCTAAAGAGTTATAGCTACACGAATTTTCAGTTAATTGGCTTAACTGTCCAATTGCTATTGGTAGATGTTGGAACTGATTATTGCTCAAATTAAGATAACAAAGTTGCTTAAGATTGCCAATTTCTGGTGGGAGACTCGCTAATTGATTGGAACTAATATCCAACAATTGCAAGTTGATAAGGTTGCCGATTTCGGGTGGCAAACTACTCAATTGGTTGTAATTAAGATCAAGGTTTTGCAAGTTGGCGAGATTCCCGATTTCCGGTGGCAGATTGCTTAACTGATTGTCACCAAGATGCAGCACTTGCAAGTGAGTGAGGTTACCAATTTCCGGCGGCAGACTGCTTAATTGATTTCCGAACAGATAAAGGTTTTGCAAGTTAGTAAGATTGGCGATTTCGTGAGGTAAACTGCTCAATTGGTTGTAACCCAGATTAAGTCTTTGCAAGTTGGCGAGATTCCATATTTCCGATGGCAAACTGCCCAATGGATTACTATCAAGATCAAGTTTTTGCAAGTTGGCGAGATTCCCGATTTCCGGTGGTAAGCTGCTTAATTGATTGCTAAAGAGAGCAAGTTTTTGCAAGTTGGCGAGATTCCCGATTTCCGGTGGTAAACTGCTTAGTTGATTATTACTGAGATAAAGTTCTTGCAGTTTAGTCAGATTGCCAATTTCCGCTGGCAGATTACTTAGTTGATTGTTACTGAGAGGAAGTATTTGCAGGTTGGAGAGATTACCGATTTCGCGTGGCAAACTGCTTAGTTGATTGTTAGCGAGATCAAGGTTTTGCAAGTTGGCGAGATTACCGATTTCAGGTGGTAAGCTGCTTAATTGATTGCTAAAGAGATCAAGGTTTTGCAAGTTGGCGAGATTACCGATTTCAGGTGGTAAGCTGCTTAATTGATTGCTAAAGAGATCAAGGTTTTGCAAGTTAGTAAGATTGGCGATCTTGGATGGTAGGTTGCTGAGTTGGTTGAAGCTAAGGTCAAGTATTTGCAGATTAACGAGATTGCCAATTTCCGATGGCAGTTCGGTCAAACCCAAATACGACAAATCTAATTCGATTGCGCCGTTGGCAGCGGCTTGTGCGATGCGCTCACGGGCGATGTCGTCCGGCGTCGGGGTATCTTGCGCGGTGGCGGTGTTCGCCAACAGCAGGCATAAAAGCAAAATCAACAAGCGGCGCATAAGGTTTCCTTTGTATCAACTTACGCCGATTGTAGCAGAAAAACATCATTTTTTACCCGACGCTTTGCCTGTGAAGCGATAGTGCTGAGTGCTGAGGACTAAGTGCCTGTTTCCCAAATATAATCATTCGTTGTTTTATTATATTTGAATTGTCAATACGCTTCTAGCTTTCAGCGGTCAGCTATCAGCGTTTCTTTTTTGGCTTATTTCTCTGTGAAACCTCGGTGGTCTCCGTGCCTCTGTGGTGATTTTTTTCTTTGTGTTCTTCGTGTCCTTTGTGGTTCAATGATTTTTTCTGTGGTTCAATTACCCCGCGGCGAAATCCGGTGCTTGCACTTCTGGCACGCTGCTGCTGCTGCCGATAATTTCAAAACTGCCCACCAACTGCCCAATATTCAGCCATAATTCGCGGGCATCATTATCCATCTGGATGCGTACCCAACGCCGAATGCCTTCCCCGCCAATGCCCGTAATGCGAGCGCGGAAGCCTTCTTCTAATTGTGTGACGACTTCGCCATCGGTGGTACGGACATTTAGGATGGTAAATGCCCGCAGCAGCGGCGGAATATCCAAACTGGCGGCTTGATTCGGCAGGGTGATGGTCAGTTCCATGCTGGCGGTTTCGGTTTCCGGTTCTGGTATAAAATACAACACATAATTCGTGTTAATACGGGCGCTGAATCCGGCTGACCCCGTGAGGGCATTGGGCGTGAGCAGCGTACACACGTTACGATTATTCTGGGCAATATAGAGCGCACCGGGGGGGATATTGAGCGTCAGTGGATAACTGCGTTCTTGGTTGGTGATAGTGGCTGTTTCCAGCAGCAATTGCACCGGAATCGCAAACGTTTCCAAATCCGTATTATTCACGGGTTCTTCCAGATAACAACGGGTGCGGCGCGTGCCATCGGCTTCGGAAGCGCGGTTCAAAACGCGGGCAATATCCAATTGGATGTTAATCACATCTTCCGCCAGCATCAAATTTAAACTGCCGCCTGCACCAGTGGCTTGGTTATCGCTCGTAATTTCGCGCAGCACCACCTCAATTGTTGCATTGGCAGTCGTTGTCGGTGTTGCCGTCAAACTGGCATTTTCGTCAGGCGTATTTTCCGGCATGGCATCTGGCGGGCAGTAGCCGATTTCAGTCGTATTATTCGGAACAACGAGCAGCGATTCGGCAGCACTGTCGCAGGGTTCATCTGGCAAGCGCAGCGTACCCGCCGATACACTCATTTCAAGGCGTGCGCCAGTTTGTGGCGTGGCATTGGCAGCATACGCAATATTGATGAGGACATTGGCATTGGCGACATTCACATAAATCGGTTGTTCAGCAGTGGTTGAGAGCGTAATGCCCGCTAAATCAAATGCGCTATCGCATGCATCCCCCTGACCATCACCATCAAAATCGGCTTGGTCACGATTGGCAATTTGTGGGCAATTATCCAATTCGCCCGGCACCTCATCACCATCATTATCGCCATCACAGGCATCACCGACGCCATCCCCATCGCTATCTTGTTGATTATTAGCAATCAGCGGGCAGTTATCGCGGTCATCCGGCACGCTGTCACCATCAGCATCTTGGTCGCAGGGGTCGCCGCTGCCATCATCATCCATATCTGCCTGATTCGGATTGGGTGATAAGATGCAATTATCATCCAAATCGGGGATACCATCGGCATCGGAATCCATCGGTGTCGGCGTGAAAGTGGCAGTGGGCGGCGGTGGGGTATACAGCGCAGTCAACGTTGACCCAGCAAAGGCGGTAAGCTGCATTTCTGGCGATGGCGGCGGTGCAGCCGCATAGACCACAAACACGGTTGCCACAATCGTTATCAACGCGGTTAGCAGCATTGCCAGCAGCACAGTACCCACATCAAAACGCCCGGTTGACGTTTGGCGATACACCGCGCCGGGCATCCGGTTCGGCGGCAAATAGGGAGGAGGGGTCATTTTTCGCTAATCGCTTTTTATGCCATGAATCGTTTTATAACCGGCAAATTTTTCTTTGGCTTCGTTTTCGCAGACTGCCAATGCTTCGCGGATTTGGCGCATTTCGGCAGTGTGTTTCTGGCGGCGGCGTCCGCGCAAGCGGTTGGGGCGCTGGTCTTGCAAGGCGTTAAATTGCGTTTGCAAGCGATGAAACGCCAATATCCACGATTGATGCACCACTTCATGATAGGCATCGGTGGGACAGCGGCGTAAGGCATACACCAATTCATCAATCGTTGCCAGCACTTCTTCGCTGGTAATCGGCTCTGGCTGCGTGCCAAGCCAACTCAGATAACCACCCAATACCTGTGCCTCGTGTTCGGCAGACCGTTTGAGTTCGCCTTCAACCGTGTCAAAACGTTCTTTGACATCATCCAAAAGGCGCTGCGTGCGAGCCAGTTTTTCGTTGCTCAGGCGTCCGAGGGCGGCATGTTGGTCGCGCACATCTTTTTCTATTGCCGTGACACGTCCGCGCAGTTCCGCCAAATCCGCTGTCAATTTCACCCGCGAATCGCCGGGCGTGTTCAGCAAATCATCCACCTGCTTGCTGACCTGCGCCATTTGTTGCAGCAAGCCTTCCACATCACCGCGCCCCTGCACCTGATTTTTTAGCTGTTGCATATCAATGGCAATAGCATCTACGCGGTCAATGCCTGCCCGCACGCTGTCTATATCGTTACGAATGCCATCCACCTGCTGCAACGCTTGGAGCGCATCCTGAATCATCTGCTGCCATTGCTGGCGGGTATAGGCATCACTATCGGCGATGTCGCTCATATCCAATCCTAAATCTTGTGCCATTTGCAGCAAATTTAAGGTTTCCAATGCTTGGCGGCGCGTTAAGGCGGCGGTCTGGGTAGCACCTGTTCCCCGGCGCAGCACTTCGGCATTCGCAGTTTGGAACACGCGCAAATAAGTTCGGTGCATCAGCCCATAGCGTTCCAGCAAATTCGATAATTGCGGCATTTGCAGGTCAGTCGCATACAGCGGGCGCAAGCGGTCTATCAAAATGCGTTCCCGCGACTCTTCTTGCAAAATGCGATACGCCCCGTGTGCCTGTTTGATGGCTGCCCATGATTTTATTTCGACGGCTTGTTCAAGGCGCACATAGGCAATCGTCGCGCATTGCACAATCACCCGATGCAGCGCCGCTTTATCTTCAATGCGCGTATCATTCAACACCGGTTCAGCGGCAGCTAAGACGAGAGGCAGTGGCGCAGTCGTTAAAACGCTTAAATCATCGTAACGGCGCATAAAATTCATATAGCGCGTATACGGCTCTAGCTCGCGGGTAATCCAATCGCGCTCTACCGGGCTGGCAGTGCCGCGCAGCAGATGATGATACACCCAATACGCCGCTTGATAATCGCCTTTTAGCACCGTTTCTTTATACTGTTGCAATTGGTCGGGTGCAGTAATTTGTGAAATAATCAGCGGATATTCGCCCGTTGCCACAAATTGGCGAGTGCGGCGACGATAGGCATCTTCTTCGGGCAGCGCCTCATGGGCAGCATTCACCGCCAAGCTGCGAGCCGATAAGATATTTTCGGCATTTAACCCGGCGGCACGATGCACGCGCCAGCGTAAATCTTGCCAAATGGCATTGGTTTGGGTGCGGGTATAACTGCCGGGCAGCGTCTGCGTGAAGCCAAACAATGCCCAATCATCCAATGTATCGAGTTCTTCTGGGGTTTGCAGCAGGCGTTCTTGCCATGCCCGCAGCGCCATTCGTAACGCCGTATGGCTGGCTTTGCCATTTTCATCCACATAACGTTGGTCAGCCGGAATTTGCATGGCGGCGGTTAATAACACGCGCAGCCCAATACTCATGACGCCTTCTTGGGGGGCGTTTTGCCACTGCCAGCGGTCATCGTTATAGGGATACAGCGGTGGCGTGCCATAATGTTCCAAAAATAAGGCGTGCCAAATTTGCCCGAACAAGCTGATTTCGCTGGCAAGTGCCTCTGGCGTGGGGTCTACTAGGGCATTCCAAGCGGGAACAATGAGTTGACCATCTTCCATAAAAAAATCAGTGGTTTTGTGGCTGATGCAGGAACGTGGTGGGTCAAGTTCGCGCAGGCTTTCGACGATGTAGGTGTAATCAATCGCGGCACGCACGGCAAGGCGTTCTGCTGTCAGGTATTGTTCATCACGCAAATAATTTTGGATGACATCGGATAGGCGCATTTGGTAAATTGGCATCACCAGCGCCGTGCTGATGCTGCCCACAGGCTGCGCCAAAGCGACTCGTGGCAACCCACTTGCCCGCTGCGACAGTGTGACTAACGTATGAAAATCGCGCACCAGTTCAATATCAGCATCGGCAGTGAGGGGAACGCGCACCATATAATCTGCCGTAGCCGCCCCGGCGACTTGCGCCCGATAAACGATGGTTTCACCGCTGTGTGCCAGCACATCGCGGGTATCATCGTAGCGTAAGACGGTATCTGTATTCAGTGCCAGCGTGCCGTTGCGTGTAATATGCAGAATAGTATCTGCCATAATATCTTCCAAAATGTGTGACCACAAAGGCACAATGAGCAAATGCCCACCGTGAGTTTATCGCCTCAATTGTACGGGGGCAGCAACGAATTTGCCACACATTGGTAGAATTTAGATGGACAAAGGGAAGTCTATTTTTTTGAAGCGTGAAATACAGTTGAACCGCGAAGAACGCAAAGAACGTCAAGATGATTTTTCATTAGCCCGGTGATTTCATCGAACTACTGTCCAGTGGAGAGGTAATTTATGCCCGATGTTTATTAAAAATTAGTTATCTTTTCTACACTTCTAGCAATTATCTGTATATGTTTTCGCGGTTCATTTATTTCAAAGAGATAAGCTCGTTTTTTCTCTATCAAAGTCTCGATATAGATCTCAGGAAATCCTCCATATATCAGGGTCTCTTTACACTTTGAACTGGGTGCTAACTCAAAATCAGCACCGTGCCAAGCGAAAGGACATGCTAGATACAAGACATCTGGAAAAAACAGACTGAAGCGGCTTTCTCCGTTGAAACTGAGCTTAATATACAATAGGCTGCGCTCATGATGATATACATCTAAGGTACAATATATTATCTTAGAGTTTTCGAGCGGGAAAATAGAATAAAATATATCCTCAATTGTCAGCATATACATCACCTCGAGTAACATATTTCATTTTTGCTTATGGCGAAACAATCGATAGGCATCAGCATACGTCTAGTTGGTAAGGATGCCTCCTATTCAATATTCCTACCTACAACTTTACCGTCCTTAGCAAGAATACGAATAGCAACTGTTGTATTGGTTAATTTAGAAATATTGACTACAAACAGTTTAAACTCTTGTTCTAAATTAACATCCGTCTGATTAAGAATGGTTTCATCGCGTAGTGATCGTAAAAGCAATACAAGCTCATGTTGATAACCCAATGAGAAATTTGCGCCTTGCCAGTGCGTAAATCCGTCAAAATACAAAACACCATAAAATTCTATCCATATCCATTCTGATCGGCGAGTTCCTAAGTTGAATACTCTAAGTATAAGTGTTTTTTCACGATTGATACTTTCAACTACACAGTATTTTGAGTCTGAGTCAGAAATATCAAAGTAGTTCATTTTACTTTTTCTCTCTGATATTTGCTTTGATAGCAACTATTTGAATTAAATTGGGGTTCGGTAAATCATTGTCTACCCTTGCAAGAAATAATCGATACTCTCTTAGTACAGTAGGAGATATAATATCTTTCATACTCAAGGCAAATTCATTCCATTCTTCATTGGACGCCTCCTTAAAGTTAACGCCTTTCCACATCATTGGGCATCGAAAATAAATAGGCGTTGAAAACCAGATTTGGTATGAAACAGGAATTGATATTTGAGATGCATTTACAATTAATATGCCTTCAAACTGCTCAATATTACAATACCAGCTTTCAGGATATAATATATTAAAATAATTAGACATATTCCATTCTCTGAAAATCTTCCAAAATGTGTGACCATCTGGGTACAAAAGGTAAAAACTCATTGTGAAACTACTGCCTCAATTGTATGGGGAGGCAGCGAATTTGCCACACATTGGTAGAATTTAGGTGAACAAAGGGAAGTCTATTTTTTGAAGCGTGAAGTATAGATTGATTTTTGTATATATTTATATGTTTTCATTCTTGTGTATAAAAGAAGATTTATTATTCAATCGTTTTAATCGCCAACCGCCATACAAACCAATTGCTATGCAAAGTAAATCCACAAAAAATAAAAGCATAATGCGAATCATAAAGAATACATCTTTACTTACAATACCTTCGCCAATTATGCGGCAACTTGATCTGAATAACGAGTTCGGATCGAGCCTAAACGAAAGAGCCGTTGGCGAATCCGGGCAATTAAATTAGGTTCGGGTAAATCGGGAAG
>JALHOR010000117.1 GCA_022842885.1 Anaerolineae bacterium | reverse complement strand
TCGTGCCTTCGTGGTTCAAAAAGGAAAATCTTATGACCACATTGGACATCACATTGCAGGCTACGACGCAATTAGAAGACGCGCATACCTCCGGCGCATATTACAAACGCCAAATCACGTTGGTTCGGGGCGAAGGCTGCACCGTGTGGGATGATGCAGGTAACGCTTATTTGGATGTCACCAGTGGGCAAGGCGTGGCGCTACTAGGTCATGCTCATCCAGCGGTGGCAGAAGCAGTGGCACAGCAAGCTCGCACGCTCATCACCTGCCCGGAAATTTTCTACAATGACCGTCGCGCTGAATTATATGCCGTGTTGGCAGACATCACTCCAGCAGATTTGAATCGCTTTTTTCTGTGTAACAGCGGCGCAGAAGCGATGGAAGGTGCGTTAAAAGTTGCCCGTTTGTTGACAAGCAGAAGCGGCATTGTCGCCGCCAAACGCAGTTTTCATGGGCGCACATTGGGCGCGTTGGGCATGACGTGGAACAAAGACTATCGTGAACCCTTTGTTGGTTGGACGCCGAACAACATTACCCATATCGCCTATAACAATATCGAAGAAGCGCAAGCTGCTATTACTGAAGATACCGCCGCCGTTATCGTCGAACCTGTTCAGGGCGAAGGTGGCGTGTATCCGGGTGATGTGGAGTGGTTGCAGGCACTCCGCCACATCTGCGATGAGCGCGGTGCTTTGCTGGTCATGGATGAAATCCAAACCGGATTAGGGCGTACCGGGCGTTGGTTCGGGTTTGAATATGCCGATATTGTGCCGGATATGCTGGCGCTGGGCAAAGGCATTGCGGGCGGCGTGCCGATGGGCGCTGTGGTTTGGCGCGAATCGCTTGGCACGATTGATTCTGGCACACATGGCAGCACTTTTGGCGGCAATCCTTTATCGTGTGCGGCGGCAATTGCGGCATTAACGGCATTGCGCGATATAGATGCTCCAGCATTAGCAGCAGAAAATGGCGCGTGGTTGCTATCTGAATTACAGGCAGCCAATTTCGCACAAGTGCGCGAAGTGCGTGGGCGCGGCTTAATGCTCGGCTTGGAACTGCGTGGGCGCGTGACCCCGGCGTTGCAAGCATTGCAGGAACGCGGCATTCTGGCACTGCCCGCCGGAAAAACCGTGCTGCGCCTTTTGCCGCCGCTGATTATTTCGCGTGCTGAATTACAGCGTGTGGTGGATGCGTTGCGCGATATTTTGAATTGATTTTGACCATATTTTGAACCACAAAGGACACGAAGAACACAAAGAAAAGCATTTGAACCACGAAGGCACGAAGGACACGAAGATAATTTTCTGAGTGAAACTGTAGCTACTCAGATTGTCTTTAGCCCTCACCCTAGCCCACCTTGCGACGGGGCTTCATCCCGAAGCATTGTCGCAAGGTTTGCCTCCCACAGGAGAGGGACTTTAACCGCCACGTTGGATCTTATCTCCCCCTCTCTACGAAGTGGAGAGGGGGTTGGGGGTGAGGATTTTCTTAACTTGACAGGCATAGGAGGGTTGAGAAACCCTCCCACACATACCTCAGACAAATTTGAGTAACTGATAAGCTATGTTACAACGACAAATTGAAAGAAAAGCTAAAAGCTAATCGCTGAAAGCTAAGAGCCAAACATGACAACATTGATGACATTATCACCTTCACCTATTATCACCGACGATATTGCCGAAAATTTGCTGCACGATTTGGTCTCCGTATCGAGTCCGTCGTATCACGAAGCGAATGCCGTGCGTGTGCTGGCAGATTGGATGGGCAAGCACGGTTATGACCGCGCCTATATAGATGAAGCGGGCAATGCGGTGGGCATTCGTGGCAGCGGGTCGCGCTTGATTGTGCTGCTAGGGCATATTGATACTTTCGCGGGCAATCCACCTGTGCGGCGCGATGGGCGCTTGTTATATGGGCGTGGCAGCGTGGATGCCAAAGGTGCATTGTGTACATTTGCGGCTGCCGGGGCAATGGCAGCATTACCGCCGGATGTGACGCTGATGGTGGTAGGGGCAGTCGAAGAAGAATGCCCGACCAGCAAAGGCGCACATCATATCAAAGACCAATTTACGCCCGCTATGTGCATCATCGGTGAGCCGTCCGGGTGGGATAGAATCACATTAGGCTACAAAGGGCGCGTGCTGCTGGAATGGCGCTGGTATGGTGGTTTGGCGCATACTGCCGGGCGCGAACTCTCGCCAGTGGATAGGGCGTTTGTCTTCCGCGAAAAAGTGAAGGCGTTTGTGGAACAGCATAATGCTGATAAACCCCGCTTATTTGAGCAGATTAACGACACGATTTATGACATCAGCACTGGGCGCGAAGGGGCATATGGTTGGGCGCAGATGACGATTGGTTTGCGTTTGCCGCCGAATATGCTGCCGGATGATGTTGCTACGGCACTCAAGCCCGATGATGAATCAACGCTGCGGGTGTATGGCATGGAATATGCTTATGTTGCCGCCAAAGACACGCCCCTGAGCCGGGCAATGCGTGGCGCGATTCGTGCTGAAGGGGGAACACCTGCGTTTGTGCATAAAACCGGCACTTCGGATATGAACATTGTTGGGCGCGTGTGGGAATGCCCGATTGTCGCCTATGGACCCGGCGACTCCACGCTGGATCATACGCCCAATGAACATCTCAATTTGGATGAGTATTTGCAGGCGATTCGTGTACTCAAAACAGCGTTGGAACGATTGTAAAAAGCAAATTCACCATAGAGACACAGAGAACACGACGATAAAAATCCTCACCCCCAACCCCCTCTACACTTCGTAGAGAGGGGGAGACAAGACCCAACGTGGCGGGGAAGTCCCTCTCCTGTGGGAGAGGGATTTAGGGTGAGGGCTAAAAATAACCTGAGTAGCTACGCATTTTCAACTAAAAGCCAACAGCTAACAGCTAATCGCTTGGAGAACATCATGCCCTTTGACCATTACAGCATCATTGAAAGCACCCTGCGCGAAGGTGAGCAATTCAGCACCGCCACGTTTACCACCGCGCAAAAATTGGACATCGCCGGATTATTGGATGATTTTGGCGTGGAAATGATTGAAATGACTTCGCCGTGTGCCTCACCCCAAAGCGCGGCAGATATACAGGCAGTGGTCAACGCTGGTTTAAAAGCACGGATTTTGACGCATATCCGCTGCAAAAAAGAAGATGCCGAGCAAGCATTGGCAACCGGTGTGCATGGTGTGGATGTCGTCATCGGCACATCGCCGCGTTTGATGCAGCATAGTCATGGCAAGAGCATCCGGCAGATTATTGATACCGCGTTAGAAGTTTTGGGGTATATCCGCGAACAAGCGCCGAATATCATTTTGCGCTTCAGCACAGAAGATAGTTTTCGCAGCCGTGAATCGGACTTGTTGCGCGTGTATTTGGCGGTTGCAGATACGGGTCTCGTTAATCGCTTGGGCATTGCTGATACAGTGGGTGTGGCGTTGCCAACGCGCGTGTATGAAATTGTGCGCCAGTTGGTGCGGCTGACCGGACTTGATGTGGAATTTCATGGGCATAATGATTCTGGCTGCGCGATTGCCAATGCGTGTGCGGCATTAGAAGCCGGGGCGACTCATATTGATACGACCATTCTGGGCATTGGGGAACGCAATGGTATCACACCGTTGGGCGGCTTGATTGCCCGCCTGTATACAATTAACAAAGCCTATGTCGCCAAATACAATTTACCAATGCTGCCCGTGCTAGACCAATTGATTGCCGATACCTGCCAGATTGAAATTCCCTTCAACAATTACATCACGGGTTCCAGCGCCTTCATGCATAAAGCGGGGATTCATGCCAAAGCCGTGTTGGCAGACCCGGAAACGTATGAATCCATCAATCCAAGCGATTTTGGCTTAACCCGCGAAATTGTCATCGGGCATCGGCTAACGGGCTGGAATGCCGTCCGCAGTCGGGCGCAGCAGTTGGGCTTAACGCTCACAGATGAGGTATTGCAAGCGTTGACCCGCGTGATTAAAGAACGTGCGGATACGCAACCGATGACACTTGCTGAAATTGACGCTCTTTTGCACGATGCCCACCTTACACCCGACCCGGAGAGTGTTGGGGCAGACTAATTCATTCTTTATGGCACTGCCTGACAAATGTGATATTTGATGAATGATGCTCATCACTGGCATGGGCTGTGAATGACTAGCACACTGAGAATAAGAACTCGATAGGAGTAATTTATGTCTCAAGGTGGTTTTACAGTTGAAGCCCTGCCCCGAATGCGTCAACTGGTGATTGATATTGGCTGGTTCGCCCGACAAACCGACCCGATTATTGGCTTAATCGAAATAGATGTGACCGAGACCCGCCACCGCCTTCATGCCCAGACCGATGCCAGCGGCGAACATCTTTCGTTTACCGCTTTTTTAGTGGCGTGTGTGGCGCAAGCAGTGGACAAACATAAAGAGGTTCAGGCGATACGCGATTGGCGCGGACGCTTGGTGATTTTTGATGATGTAGATATGACAACCATGATTGAGATTGAGGCAGAAGGACGGAAAACGCCTGTAGGACGGATTATCCGCGCTGCTAATCACAAGACAGTTCATGAAATCCATGCTGAAATTCGCCATGTTCAAGCCACTGGCACGCGCAGCACCGAAGCTGAATTTATTCGGTATCTGGTACTAATTCCACGTTTTATCCGACAATGGTTATTTAGAGGACTGTATGGGATGCCGCATCGTCTGAAGGCATTGCGGGGAACGGTGGTACTGACCTCAGTGGGCATGTTTGGGAAGCAGGGCGGGTGGGCAGTGGCGCTGCCTTCGCATTCGTTGGTGGTTTTGATTGGGGGCATTGCTACGAAACCGGGCGTCGTTAATGGGCAGATTTGCATCCGCGAGTATCTGCATGTCACCCTCGCGTTTGACCATCGTATTGTAGATGGCGCTCCGGCAGCCCGCTTTGCTGCTGATTTACAAGCATTGATTGAAAATGGATATGGATTAGCCGATGGATAACCTGCCGACGACACGATGTAACGCGCAAAGGCGATGAGGGAAATTGTTTGGGTCTGCTGGCTTGCCAGAAATTGGCGGGAGGATATTTGCGGGTATAATCAAGCCATATCCTTCACCTCCAGTTTGAGATGACCCATATCATGATAAACAAGCGCATTGCCCAACGTTTTAGCGTAGAAAAAGAACTCGGTTCGGGCGGCATGGGGACGGTGTATCGTGGTATAGATATGCATACCCAACAAATCGTCGCCATCAAGCACCTCAAGCCACACATGGCGCAACCCGATATGCTGGAACGCTTCCGGCGAGAGGGTGAAGCACTGCGCGATTTGAATCATCCCAACATCGTCAAAATGCTGGCGGCGCTGGAAGAAGAGGGCAATCATTATCTCATCATGGAATTTGTTTCCGGTGGTGATTTGGCGCATATGCTGGAAAACAACAAACTGCCGCTGGAAAAAATGCTGACGCTTGCCATTGATTTGGCAGATGCCCTCACTCGCGCTCATAAACTCAATATTGTGCATCGTGACTTAAAGCCTGCGAATGTTCTGATTGGTGAAGATGGTGTTTTACGCCTCACCGATTTTGGCGTGGCGCATGTGGGCAGTCAACAGCGCGTGACCGATACCGATGCCATTGTTGGCACGATTGATTATCTGCCGCCGGAGGCATTCAGCGGTGGCACAATTGATGCGCGGGCGGATATTTGGGCGTTTGGTGTGATGTTGTACGAAATGTTGACACAGGTAAAACCCTTTTCCAGAAATACCGTGATGGAAACGGTGTATGCTATCACCACGCAGCCCATACCGGATTTAGAAACACTTTGCCCCGATGCGCCGATTGCCTTGATAGATTTGATTTATCGCATGTTGGAACGTGACCCCCTTGCTCGCATTGCGTCTGTCCGGCATGTGGGCGCGGCATTGGAAGATGTGCTGCACGGGCGCGATACGGCAGTGCCATCACCCCGTTTTGAGACACCGCTGCCCGAAACATTCAGTTTACCGAAACATAATCTGCCCGCGCAAACGACGCCCTTTGTCGGGCGCGAAGCTGAACTTACCGAAATCGCCCGCTTGGTCGCCGACCCTAACGTGCGGCTCATCACAATTGTGGCACCCGGCGGCATGGGCAAAACGCGCTTAAGTCTCGTTGCCGGGGAACATGAACTGGAACACTTCGCGCAGGGGGTATTTTTCGTTGAACTCGCACCCTTGAGCGACATGACCAGCATGGTTTCAGCGATTGCCGAAGCGACGGGCTATCAATTCCAAGCCGATGGGCGCGACACCAAACAGCAGATGCTCGATTTTTTGAGCCAGAAACAGATGCTGCTCATCTTGGATAATTACGAACATCTGATAGCGGCGGCGGGACTGACCACCGACATCCTGAAAGCTGCGCCGCAGGTCAAACTCATCGCCACCTCGCGCCAACGGCTGAATCAGACTGGCGAAACCATCTTTAATCTGGAAGGTATGGATTTTCCGGCATGGGAAACACCTGCTGATGCTCTCGAATACGCCGCTGTGAAATTGTTCATGCAGAGCGCGAAAAGGGTGCAGCCGCAGTTTGAATTAACTGCCGCGAATATGAACAGCGTTGCCCGCATCTGCAAGCAGGTTCAGGGGATGCCGTTGGGGATTGTGTTGGCAGCGGCGTGGCTGGCGCTGCTGTCGCCAGAAGAAATCGCTGCCGAAAGTGCCCAGAGTTATGACTTTCTTGAAAGTGAGACAGGCGATTTGCCGGAACGTCAGCGAAGTATGCGGGCGGTGTTTGAATATTCGTGGAATTTGATGAGCGATGCTGAAAAAGAAGTGTTCGCCAAATTAGCGGTGTTTCGCGGCGGGTTCACGCGGGAAGCAGCGGAAGCGGTTGCCGGGGCAAACTTGCGTGTGTTGATGGCATTGGTGAATAAATCGCTCTTGCGCCGCCATGCCGAAAGTGGGCGCTATGAAATTCATGAGTTGTTGCGGCAGTATGGGGAGGGACGGGCAAGTACAAACGAAAGTCGTGTGGCACATAGTCACTATTACCTAGCACTTTTAGCGGATTTGGGCGAACAACTCCGCGATCAGCGCCAAATCACTGCGGCACGAGAAATGCGTCTTGAATTTGAAAATATCACAAAAGCGTGGGAATGGGGTGTGCAACAGGCATGGTTTGATGAGTTAGCTATTGGATCTATTACCCTGATGCTGGCATACTTTTTTCTTCATCCAATGGATTCTTATTTTTATCTCTTGGATGCGGCTGTTACGGCTATGCAAATCAATACAACTATCCCAAACTATCCACAAATTCGCCTTCAATTAGCATGGTGTTGGATTGCTAGAGATCGCAATATTGAGCTTTCTATTATTGATTCTTATATGACTGATATATTAAATATCAGTCAACAAAAACAAGCTTATTTTGAAATGTTTTGGGTATTTTCTTTAAAAGGGTATATTGCTCTTGATCAACATCTGTTTAAAGATGCTTACCAACATATTATGGATGCGTATCAAACAGCATTGCAATCCAATAATCGTTGGACAATAGCACTGGGGGCTTTTGCATTAGGATTTACTAGTCAAATTGCTGGCATTGGCGATGGAACTGCTAGGACTCGTGAGGCATATAATTTAGCAGATGACATTGGTGATTTGTATCTGAAGGCTAGGGCTGCTAGAAACCTTATGGCGGCAATGGTTCAAGAACGAAATTATACAGAGGCATTTATTTATCACCAAGAAAGCCTAAACATTACACGCCAGCTTGGAGGTTACAGATATGGAGTCGAATTATCCGCAATGGGGCTTTCGCAACTAGAGAGTGGCAATTTTGAACAAGCTGAGAATTATTTTGAGCAAGCTAAACAACAGGCACATCAGTTTAATACCACAATACCTTTAGTAGAAGCCACCAATGGCAAAGCTCAACTATATTATTATCGCCAAGAATTTCCCTTGGCTTTGCAGACAATCCAAGAATCACTTGTTCTTGCCGAAGATAATAAGATGCCATATCAAACAGCCGGTGCAAGACAAGTATTGGTACAGATATTGCATTGGATGAAACGTTTTGAAGAAGCAAAACCTGATTTGCGGTTGGTCATTCGTGAGTTTATGCCAAATCCAGCGAGTAATGCTTATTTCCTGCTGGCAATGCTGCCAGTGTTGTATCATCTTCATGCCCATGAGCGCACAACAGCATATTTAAGTTTATTGTTGAATGACCCCAAACAAATTCCTGTTTTCTACAAAGATCCAAATCTTTTATCATTGAAGGTGCAGCTTCAAACCGATATGGGCAATGCTGCCTTCAACGCCGCCATTGAACGCGGCAAAACGCTGGATTTAGAAACAGTGGTGCAAGACCTCTTGGCAGAATTTGCCGCTGACGACGGGATGTAACGCCAGCGGGCAAATCATTCCAGAATATATATGGTTTTTGTTGCACATGGCACGCCATGTCCCTACAGACACCGTTGTTGTAGGGGTTTAATCCGGCAATTCAACAAAATAATCCGGCAATTCGTAGGGGCGACCCTGTGTGGTCGCCCACCAGCAGGAGCGCACACAGGCGCTCCCCTACAACTACCGAATTTAATTTTTTGTCTACATCGCCAAACCCAAAATATGTCTTTAAGTGCCGCCCAGTTATCCATTATGATGACCATGTAGGACAGTCTATGACTGCCCCACAGGTTTGGAAAATCCGCACTTCTTGTCCTTTGAAAACAGTAAAAGTGCGGGTTGTTCCCTTAATATGGGTTATGATTTTTTATCGTTATCCGGTTTTTCGTCGTTATCATCCTTATCGTCGTCGCGGTCATCATCCCAATAGCCCATCTCATCGCCGGGAAATTGGGGATTGCGATACGCCTCTAGCTGCAACTGCGAAATAAATTGGTCGTAACTGATACGCGCACTTTCCGCATCGTTGAGCAAATCTTTGAAAAAGCGATACAACTTCGGCGGTAGCTGTCCTGAATTCAGGCGGTCTTTCAACCGCTGCATCAAACGTTCCATGTGGTGATTATCCATTGTCGTCTTCCTTAGTATCCGGCTCATCATCGGGTGGGGGAGGGGTATCCGAATATTGATTGTAAGTGGCATTGATAATCGCTTTTCGCATTTCGTAATCAATGCGTTCCGGTGTCGGCAGCGAATCGAGATATGCCTTTTCTTCGGCATCCATCGTTGCCAACGTTTCATCCCAATATTTTTCTTCCGATTCTTTGGCGGCTTTCAGGGTGTCGTATGCCTGCTGCACGCTTGCCAACCGCTGCACTTCGGCGCGTAGCTGTTGCATCTCCGCATTCAGGCGTGCCATTTGCTGCTGCGCGGTTTGCTGCCGCTGATACGCCAGCGCCCCGGTGACGACTGCGCCACACGCCGCGCCCAATCCAAACAAAATCCATCGCTGCATAATTTTTTCTCCTCATGAAAAATAGACAATAAAACACCGACTTCACACCGCTGAACGCGATGAAAATCTGCCATAGCCTGTACAGACTCGTGCCTGTCAGTTAGAATCTGCCACAACATTTGCCTTCTGAAAACAATGTTGTGGCTTGGGCGCACTTCTTAAAAGAGTGCGCCCATTTCACTTAATGCAACTTGCCTCTACTATAACGCGCCACTTTTGAAAAAGCAAATTTGAATTTTGTTACATTTTGCTGAACTACGAAGCTGCCAAAGTTTATGCATTTCTTTATGTTTTGTGCGCGATTTGGGCGACTTGCAAACCCATAATATGGCTTGAGTGCCTAGAACTGTGCTATAGTTTCTATAGAGAAACCAATGGAGACTAATATGCAAACGACAATTCAAAAGTGGGGGGATAGTTTGGCGGTTCGTATTCCTGCCCATATTGCTCAAGAGTTACACCTCAATCAAGATTCACCTGTTGAACTGGCATTAGAAGAGGGACGTTTAACCATTGTTCCAATTCCGACCTCAGCATTAACATTAGAACTGTTATTAGCACGAGTCAGTGACGAGAATCGCCATGAAGAAATATTTACAGATCCACCTGTAGGAAATGAAGTTTGGTAGCCTTTTCTCCTTATGAAATACAAAACATCCACTCCACACCGCAAAAGTTTATGCATTTCTTTATGCCACGCAAACTTCCATCCGTGTTACAATGCGTTATAATCGTGTCGTACATAGACTGAGGCAGCATGGATACCCCCGAAAAGAAGAAAAAATCTCCTCGCAAAAATACTTATCCTCTAATTAGACTTGGTTTGTGGATTTTGGCATTTGTAGTAGTTGTAATCCATATAAATCTTAGTAAAGAGGCGAGTAATTATCATCCCAACTGCAAAATTATGGAAAATGAAGTTGTTTATTATCTTACGATGATTCGTGATTGTGCTAAGGTGGATTACGCGGGACGATTCTTGGGCGTCATCATCGCTTGTATCGTTGTAATAATTGCTATGATCGCTTTTCGTTTATATCTCGGAATTGGCTTGGTATTTCTAACGATGGGATGTGCAGGATGGACATGTGCTAGCGTTGCATTTATGGATACATCAACAATAACACATTTTGCCACAGCGAAATTTGATGAGCGTGTATTTCACCTTGATGTAAATAATCGGGACTTTATTTTAGATTATACGCTATCTGATTTATGGTTGTTCGAGTGTGACCTAAAGAGTGAGCAATGCACGGGAAAAATGATGCCTTGGGAAGAAAAAATGCGTTACAATCCTTTATATAAACCAACATTGAAAATAGATGCGGTTACAAACCAATTGCGAGTTTATGAGGGGGACGAAATCCTATTTACACTTGATGCCCATCAAATGACTGTTCCCCAATCGTTGCCGAAATAAACATCCACTGCACACCGCAAAAGTACCAAAACCACCCAAGATTTCACAGAGTCGCTATGAAGCGTTATCACATCAAGAGATGAAAATTGACAATTTGACAGATGGCTAAGTGGCATTTGGTTTTTGACTCAGCACTATTTTCAGAGCAAAAAATCAGGCATGGCATCATCCAAATCCCTGCTACAATCATGATAGACGCTCATTAGACGAAAACTGATATATTATATGGCACTCCCTAAACCCACAATATGGACGGCAGAAGACTATTTAGAGTTTGAACGCGCTGCCCAAGAACGCCATGAATTGCTCGATGGCGATATTTATGTGATGGCAGGTGCATCAGAAACGCATAATGAGATTGAAACCGTCTTAGGTTATTTGCTTTATGGTCAATTGTTAGAGCGTCCTTGCCGCGTTTTCCAAAGTAATATGCGCGTTCAAGTAGCTGACAAAATCTATTTTTATCCCGATGCAATGGTCTTTTGCGGTGAACCCCAATACAAAGATAAGAAGAAAGATACGCTGCTCAATCCAACGGTGATTTTTGAGATTTTATCGCCTTCGACTGAAATGTTTGACCGGGGCGACAAATTCCAGCAGTATCGGTTGTTGCCATCGTTGCGTGATTATGTGTTAATTTCACAAACGCGAATGCTGGTGGAACATTACACCCGCCAAGATGATAATTCTTGGGTCTTGCGCGATTTTTCCGCGCCAGAGGCTGAATTGGTGTTGGCATCGGTGGACTGCACGCTGCGCCTACAGGATATTTATCGCAAAGTGGTGTTTGACGATAATGATTAAGCAGATTGAAAATAAATGGACTGCACAAATTATCGTGCAGCCCATTCTTGCTCACATAATATTTATGCACGCTGTGGCATATCGGGATTGCCCGGATTAAAATGTTTCAAAATCACGAGGGGTTCGCTGGAACTTAGGTTGGTGATGGTGACACCTTGTGTCGCAGCAGCATAGGTGACGAAAAATTCATCTTCGGTCATTTCGCCAAACCGAATCATATTCGGCGCGGAAATGGGGTGCTTGCCAAAACGCCCATAGCCTTGCACGCAAATCAAGCCGTATGCCGCCGGGTCTTTGATGGTGACAGTGCGCCCCGGCTGAACGGTGAGTTCTTTGGCGCTGTACCATTCGCTGCCATACACAATCCAATTTTCATGATAGCCATCAGCGTGCATGGCTTCAACCTCTTGTGCGGCACGCGGTTCAGTGAAGCGATTTTTGGCAAATTCGGGGTCTACATTGGCATCCCAATCCAACAGCGACAGCAAATAATCATAATCATGATGTTTATCCGCTGGCACATCTTTGACCACATAACCCCAATCCACCACCTGATAATCGGCAATGAGCGACTGCCACATGGAAAATACATCGCTGGCACGCTGCGGCTCATAGGTACACAATGTTCCCGGCGCGTGCAGAATGCCCGGCGGCACATCCCACCCCGTGCCTAATTGCAGCCGATATGCTTTTGATAGATGCAAAATACCATTATCGCCATCGTTCCAGCGTTTGAGGCAGTCAATCACTTGGTCTTTGGTTGTGCCGGGTTCTAAGCCGAAGAACGTGTACGGAAAGGTATTGTTGCTGAAATTATATTGCGCCGGATAAAAATACGCTTCCGGTTTGCCCACGCGCCCGACTTCCGCAGCTTTTTCATCACTCTGGTGCAAATGGTGGGGGAGGGGATACATATTATCAAAAAACTTGCTATACATGACCCAACCGCCGTAGTCGTTCATGGCGGCGTCGCCCAAAAATGCCTTGCCCATCGTGGCGATGGCATCGCGCAAGGTGGCTTTTTGCCCGGCATGGACGATATAACTCAAGCCTTCGTCGAAAGGTGTGCCGGGTCCGTTATCCGCTGGAATGGTGGATGAAAACCAGCGTTCATCAATCCCACCGCGATTCGCGCCCAAGGCATACAAATCTTTGGGATGCAGCCGCAGCCGCCGCCCCGGCACACAAAATGAGCGTGGCACCCATGTCGGCGCAAGCGATAAAACACCGCCGCCGTCGTTTAATGCCTGTTCAAAAAAGGCTTGCTGTTGTGCGTCACTCATAAAAAATCCTATCGGTGTTTTTTAAATGTACGCTAGATTGTAACGCGCAATGCAGGCGGGTGAAACGGATTGGTTGTTGTTTTATGGATTGCTTCAAGCGGCAACACCATTTTGATAAATTTTTTGTGGTGGGTTATCATAATGTCCTAAATTATTCAATGTCGTCTTCATCTTCATCATCAGATTCTTCAAGTGTTTTATTTCTTTGATTAATGATTTCAATATCTTTGATAGCTATTCTGCCCTTCAAGGCAGGCGCATTGTCAGCAAAGACTTCCCACTCAATATGCAGATTTTCAAATGACATGCTCTCAAAATCACCTCTAAGTCTGACATCTTCAAATCCATAATGTCGACCCGGTAATATTGGTACATGCCTAGCTGGACCATAGTTTGGCGAACTGCTTCCAAAACCCAAACTTTCAAATCCAATGATGTCACGAGTAGTGTTTTCATCATAATATTTATAATACAAAATTCCGTCTATATAGTGTTTATCACGTTTGCTGTCTATAGGGAGAAGCATTTCTTCACCTTCAGGTTCAGGTGGCAGGAGAACATCTGGTATTTCGATGAGAATATTTACATATTGGGCATAGACACGACCAGCATTAAATGCCCAAATTTCGAGTTTATATCGATTAAAAATCTTTGTTTCAGGTAGTATTCCTATATTCCACTGCCCGCCAGTATGCACTTCCTTTTGTGTAACTGTAATATCAAATTCCAATTCAATTTTGGGGTATTGCCCACGTCCCATTACATCGCGGATTTCATAATCTTCCATAGGCTCAGACTTAAAGTTGCGCCTTTTGTAGTAGCGTTTATCAGTTGCTTGGTGAGCCGTATAGCTTTGAGGAATTTCAACCATGTAAACAACATGATTTGGCGCAGTGCTGATAGGCACAGGGTAAATCACCAACCCGTCAATCTTGGGGCGAATGTTGCTGATAATGTCCTCCAACCACTCTTTTGAGAATTGATTACGATCAATAGGATCAATTTTGCCGGGGAGATGCTTATTTGTTGAATCTTCAGCTATACCATAAATGATGATGCCACCATCTGAATTTGCCATCGCTGAAACGTCTTTTGTTACTTCTTCTTTTTTCTTATCTGTTCTTTCGAGAGCACCTGCGGCTTTATAGTCAAGCGTTAGGCTTTCTTCTATACCCTGTGTGATATATTGTTCGATACGATTTTCATCCCAAATTGCTGTCATTGTTTTAATGATTCTCTCTAACATATTGGATTGTTTAATACTCAATACGATTCATTATACATGAGAGTGACGTTTTCTATATTCCATATTTGGCGATTGCTATCTGGTTGCTGGCAGAATTTGCCGCTGACGATGGAATATAACGCGCAAGGGCGATGAGGGACATTGTTTTGGGTTTACTGGCTTGCCAGAAATTGGTGGGAGGATATTTGCGGTATAATCAAGCCATATCCTTCGCCTCCTGTTTGAGATGATCCATATCATGATAAACACGCGCATTGCCCAACGTTATAGCGTAGAAAAAGAACTCGGTTCGGGCGGCATGGGGACAGTGTATCGTGGTATAGATATGCATACCCAACAAATCGTCGCCATCAAGCACCTCAAGCCGCACATGGCACAGCCGGATATGCTGGAACGTTTTCGGCGGGAAGGTGAAGCACTGCGCGATTTGAATCATCCCAACATTGTCAAAATGCTGGCGGCGCTGGAAGAAGAGGGCAATCATTACCTCATCATGGAATTTGTTTCCGGTGGTGATTTGGCGCATATGCTGGAAAACAACAAACTGCCGCTAGAAAAAATGCTATCTTTAGCGATAGACCTTGCTGATGCCCTCACTCGCGCTCATAAACTCAACATCGTGCATCGTGACCTGAAGCCTGCCAATGTGCTGATTGGTGAAGATGCTGTTTTGCGCCTTACTGATTTTGGCGTGGCGCATGTGGGCAGTCAACAGCGTGTGACCGATACCGATGCGATTGTTGGCACAATTGATTATCTGCCGCCGGAAGCCTTCAGCGGTGGGACAATTGATGTACGGGCGGATATTTGGGCGTTTGGTGTGATGTTGTACGAAATGTTGACGCAAGCAAAACCCTTTTCCCAAAATACCGTGATGGAAACAGTGTACGCCATCACCACGCAGCCCATCCCGGATTTGGAGTCACTTTGTCCAGATGCGCCAATTGCCTTGATAGATTTGATTTATCGCATGTTGGAACGCGACCCGCAAACGCGCATTCCATCCGTGCGAATTGTGGGGGCAGAACTAGAAGCTATCCAACAGAAACGAGACAGTTCACCTGCATTAGCAGAGCATCGTTTTGATACCCTCACCTCATGGATACCGCCTAAACATAATATTCCAACACCCGCCACGCCTTTTGTAGGGCGCGAACATGAATTGCAGCACATCGCGCATATTTTTGCTAATCCTGATGTGCGCTTGCTGACTATCGTGGGGCAGGGCGGCATGGGCAAAACGCGCCTGATGTTGGAAGTCGCCCAGCGCCTCATGACCGAAAATGACCTCTTGAATGAAGCGCCGCCATTTTATGCCGATGGTGTGTTTTTTGTGGAACTCGCGCCATTGAGTGCGTCGGATAATATTGTGAGCGCCATTGCCGATACGATGGGTTATCAATTTCAACCGGATGAACGCTCGCCCAGACAACAACTGCTCGATTTTTTGCGTCCTAAACATGTCGGCTTGCTTCTGGATAATTTTGAACATCTGTTGGCGGGGGCAAGTCTTGTCGCGGAAATTTTACAAACCGCGCCAAATATGCGAATAACCGTCACCTCCCGCGAAAGATTAAACCTCAGCGGTGAAATGCTGTTTCATTTGGAAGGTATGGATTTTCCTGATTGGGAAACACCCGAAGATGCCCTTGAATACAGCGCCGTGAAATTGTTCATGCAAGGGGCAACCCGCGCTAAACCGGCATTTGAACTGAAAGCCGATGATTTGGCATATGTCGCCCGCATTTGCAAATTGGCACATGGCTTACCGCTGGCGATTATTCTGGCGGCATCGTGGCTGAGTATGCTGTCGGTACGCGAGATTGCCGACGAAATGAGCAAAAATCTGGATTTTCTGGAATCCGATGCCCGCGATATGCCAGAACGCCAGCGCAGTATGCGGGCGGTGTTTGAGTATTCGTGGAATTTGATGAGCGATGCTGAAAAAGAAGTGTTTGCCAAATTAGCGGTGTTTCGCGGCGGGTTCACGCGGGAAGCAGCGGAAGCGGTTGCTGGGGCAAACCTGCGCGTATTGATGGCATTGGTCAATAAATCGCTCCTGCGCCGCAACGCCGAAAGTGGACGCTACGAAATTCATGAGTTGTTGCGCCAGTATGGGGAGGAGAAACTGCAAATCTCTGGTGAATGGGAAGCCACCTATCGCAGACTAGCCCTCTTTTTCAGCGTATTGTTGCGCCAACAATTGCATTTGCTAAAAGGGGGTGGGCAACTTGCGGCTATCTTCCAAATTGAAGGTGAGTACGAGAACTGTTATGCGGCTTGGATTTGGGCAGCAGAGCAGCAAAACAGTGAGCTTCTTGAGCCGATGATGGATAGCCTCTATCTTTATTTTTCTTTTCGCTACCTATTTGTTGAAGGCATACAATTATTCCAGTTCGCCCGCAACCAGTGGAACAGGGCTGATCAATCTTTGACAGCCGCCCGGCTGGCGATACGATTTCCAGTGACCCGCGATGCTGTTCAATGGGTGACGATACTGGAGACAAGCCTTGCTATCGCCCGCCAGCATAGTAACCCACATGAAGAAGCATTTTGCTTGCGCGAATTGGGACTGCAAATTGGACATCGCTCATCCATGCAACCGGATATGATTCGGCAGGGCATGGCAATGTTGCAGGACTGTCTGCGTTGTTATCGTGAATTGGGCGATAAATTTTACATCGCACGACTGCTGGATGACATTGGTTGGTGCTACAGCCTTCTGGGAGATGATAACTCGCGTATCCCATTTGCTGAACAAAGTCTCACCATGCGACAGGAAATTGGCGATCTGATGGGTTTTACAGAAGCCTCGCCGGGTTACTTTGTTTTAATCAGGGAAAAAAATCCTCAAAAGGGCTTTCAACTGCTTGAAGAAACCTACAACGCGGGACAAAAAATCCATGACCGTTTTGCGATGGCGATGGCAAAAACCATGATGGGAACTTTTGCACTTTATGCGGGATCATTGGATCAGAGTTGGCAACACCTTGAAGAGAGCCATAAACTGGCAACCCAAGTGAACTACGACACACCTATCATCCTATCGCAGTTGGGCATGGCACAAATCCTGTGTTTGCGCGGCGCAGAACTTGATCGGGCGTGGCAGTTGATTCAATCGGCGTTGCCTGACAAGCAGAAATTATCGAGTCAATATGCCTATATTGTGAATGGATTAAATGCTTATTTGTATTATTATATATCAACAAATAATGTCATGGAATTAGAAAAATCAC
>JALHOR010000116.1:8552-17554 GCA_022842885.1 Anaerolineae bacterium | reverse complement strand
TAAACTTCGCCCATGCTGCCATGTCCTAGCGGTTCGTGTAAAATATAACGAGGATTAAAAAAGGGTGCAGTGGCTTCCATGCGTCGTCTCTGACGAAAATATGAGGATATTGTAATAATTATAGCAGCATTTCCAATTTTGGCTTTGAGTGATTGCACACCATATTTATTGTCTAAACGAGAAAGCTAGCGGCATGACAACACTGATTAACAACCGCTTCACCATTGAAGACACCATTGGCGAAGGTGGCATGGGGTTTGTGTATCGGGGCATAGATACAACAACCAATGAGCCAGTCGCCATCAAAAAACTGAAACGCGAAGCGGTGGTCAAAAATCCAGAACAGCTAGAACGCTTCCGGCGCGAGGCGCTAATACTCTATCAACTGAATCATCCCAATATGGTGCGCGTATATGATGCTGTCACCCAAGACGGCGATTATTATATCGTGATGCAATATGTGGAAGGCGGGTCACTGCGCGAATTGCTCAAACGCGAGAAAAAATTACCCTTGTATGATGTCGTCACCATTGGGCTGGATGTGTCGGATGCCTTAGCCCGCGCCCACCGCCTGAAAATCATTCACCGCGATGTCAAACCGGATAATGTGTTGCTCACTGCCAATGGCACGCCCTACCTCACCGATTTTGGTCAAGCACATATCTCAGATGCCCCCGGTCTCACCCGTCCGGGGCAAATGATTGGCACGCTAAATTATATGGCACCGGAAATTTTCGTTGGCGAAAGTGCCGATCGGCGCAGCGACATATGGGCATTTGGCATCATGTTATATGAGATGCTCACGGGCTTTCGTCCCTTCATGGGCGAAAACTCAGCACAATTGATGACGGCTATCATCAAACAACCTGCGCCCGATATTCGCAAATTACGCCCCGATTGCCCAGAGCGCGTCGCAGAGATTATTCATCGGATGTTGGCAAAAAACCGTGATGAGCGTTTGTTCACCATCCGCGAAGCCTCGTTACAATTGGAATATGCCCTATACGAATTGGAGCAGTATTAAGCCATGCGCTGCTGATAATGAAATGTCTCGTCTGGTGGGGTGTGTCGCCAATCTGGTTGCTGGTTGATAACGGCGTGCATTCTCTGCGTCACAAGCTGTTCAATCCGCAGGTAAAAATCCTGCCAGCTATTGAGGGACAGTGGCTTGGTGAAAAAATCATCCACGCCAGCTTCATCAGCAGCACTCACCGTCTGAGCATCACCCCGCGCTGTTAGAAAGATAAGCGGGGTAACAATATCTTTCGCCCGTAGCATCTGTAAAAAGCTAATGCCATCCATGCCCGGTTTGGTCATATCAGCGATGATGAGTGACCACTGCCGTGTTTGCGCCCATGCGATGGCTTCGTCCGTTTTGGTGGTAGAGATTGCGTTCAAGCCGCGCTGGTGGAATGCCACCTGCATCAACCCACACCAGCCTTGGTCATCATCGGTGTGCAGAATCGGATAATACTGTGTAAATTCGCTCAGTGTGGGCGGCGGCACAGCCATTAGCGCATCGGTGGCGACGGGCAGCAGCGGCACAGAAGTCGCCGCGACACCGGATAAACACCATTGCATAAAGGTACGCCGAGAAATTGGGAGTGGCATCATAAGATTATCTCAACCATACAGTTATGCTAAATTGTCGGTACTTTGTCGGTGGCTGTCAACCATTTTCCCCCTAAGAATGGGGTGTTATGAACGGCACTATGATTTATCATTAATGTATTGATTGATGTTGTGATTATTACAAGGGAAAAATCATGCATTATCGCCATGAAACCAGCCCACTGCGCCCACCTGCGAAACAGCAGAACACAGTCTCCCAAGTTCGTTCTCTGCGCTGGTGGCTTATCCCAGTGGCGCTGGCGATATTATTGTTCGTCACGTATACGGCACAAGCGCAATCGAGTAGTCCTTATCCCGATTATTTGACCGTCTATGTGACCGATTACGCCAATGTCATCAATGCCGATACGGAAGACAGCATCACCCAAGTATTGCAAGACCTGCGCGTCAAAACCGGTGTTGAAATGGCAGTACTGACGATTATCCGTAGAGCCGATTATGGCAGAGGCAGCGAAAGTATCCAAGATTTTGCCACAGGCACGTTTAATGCGTGGGGCGTGGGCGATAAAAATAAGAATAATGGCGTACTGATGGTGGTGGCTATCGGCGACCGGGAAGCGTGGATTGCGGTGGGGACTGCCTACGAAAACACGCTGAATCAAGAGATGCAAACCGTCTTTGATGAATTTATGCGCCCGTTGTTCCGCGAAACAAAATATGACGAAGGCATTTATGATGGCGTGCGGTCAGCCGTGTATTATTTAACCGATGAATGGGTTGCCGATTATGCCGAGCGCGGCAGCGTTCAAGTATCCCTTAGCACCCCAGAAGCACGCAACGCCTTTTCCGGTGGGTCTATCCCCTTCCCCACAGTTGCCGTTAGCAGTGGGGCATCGGATAGCAATTTCATCAGTTCAGTGCCATCTTCAAGTCCGACGATTGACCCTGAAGCCGGACTCGCTGCGGCGGGTGCCGGTGGTTTGGGCATTGCGGGGATGGCGGCGGTGGCGTGGCGGCGTTACCAACGGGTTCGCCCGCGCACTTGCCCCGATTGTGGTCAGCCGATGCAGCGGTTGGATGAACATGCCGACGATAGCTTTCTGAATCAAGGGCAAAAATTGGAAGAAGTGGTCGGCTCGGTAGATTATGATGTGTGGCAGTGTACCAGTTGTAGCACGCACCAAATGTTTGATTATCGCAATCACTTTAGCGGACACAGCCATTGCCCGCAGTGCGGCTTCCGCACTGTGACCAAAACGTCGCGCACCGTCATTCCACCAAGTTATGTTTCAACGGGAATGCGCGAAGTGACCAGCAGTTGTAATCACTGTAGCTATCGCAATGTCACACAGCATATCATCGCCAAATTGGAGCGCAGCAGCAGTTCATCAGGTGGTTCATCGCGGTCTAGTGGCGGGTCATTTGGTGGCGGCAGTTCATCGGGTGGCGGTGGCGGCGGCAAGTGGTAGCAACCACAGAATAATTAGTCATGTGTAGGGGCGACTCTGCGTGGTCGCCCACCAGAAGGAGCGCACATCGGCGCTCCCCTACAGTTGCTTGCATAATCGGTTGAAACGAGTCGTTTATGCGACTTCCAAAAAACGTTACACTGCGGTTTTCAGATACTCATGTGATTATTGATGTCAACTATTCCAGTGCTGAATTGAAAAATCGGACTTCTGGCACACCCATATAATTACATATTGGCTTAAGCAGCGGTTCTAGTTGTGCCAGAAAACCATCATATGATGTAACTTTTCGCAAGCATAACATCAGCACATAGGCATCACCCAACGCAACCAGAATTGAAACACCTTTTGTTCCCGCAATCATCGTATGTTGAAATTCACCTTGTTCCAATACTTGAAGAATACGCTCTGAAAGACTCAGTCCAGTGATGGTCATTGGTGCAAGGCGGTCTTCTTCTGCATAGATGCCTTTCGGGTGATAAGAAGTAGCATACGATAAACCATCTATCGTAATAATCGCCGCCTCGACGGCATCAGGAATGCCATGCAATAACGGTTCAAGCAGTAGGTGGCGCTTATCACTGGCGGCTGGCGGCATTTTCTTCATCCACTTCAGCAAATAGTGCTTCGATTGGGCGCGTTTCGCCGCGTAATGCCTGCTGCAACGATGACCGCAATCGCGCCTCAATTACCTCATCAACGGTATCTTCATATTCTGCATCGTTGTTATTGCTATCGCCAGTATAAAGCAAAACGCCATCGGTTGAAAACACGATGGCGAAAACTACAAACCCCCGTACCGATTTATGCTCCCGCGCAATCCTTCACAAATGCTGCCAACAGCGCGTTAAATGCTGCGGGATTTTCCCACTGGGGTGCATGACCCGAATTTTCGACGTATTGCACTGCCCCACGCCATAATGTCGGCATATTTACCGTCTCAATATACGCGCCATTGACCAATTGTTCATTTGCGCCATGCAGCACCGCCAGCGGATATTTGAGGTTGGCAACAATGTCCAATTCATCGGTGTAATTACCGCCGCCAATGCTCATCCCCATATTCAAACGCGCTTCGCCCCGTGTGCGTTTCACATCTGTAACGAATGATTCAGGCACAGTTGCCCCCACTTGGAAAAACGATGTGGCAAAATCTGTTGCTTGTTCATCGGTCAATTCTGGATTGAACAACACGCCATTGGTCGGATGCGGCAAAAATGCTTTGTCCATCGCCGGCGGTTTGCCCACAGGCGGCGTGCCAAAAATGAGCATCCCTTTTGCCGCTGGCAGCAGTGCCGCCGCTTCTAATACCAAATGTCCGCCCAAACTCCAGCCGACAAAAACCGCATCTTTGGCATTCAGTTGTTCGGCAACACCCGCCACAATGCCTGCATAACCCGGCAAACTATAAATACTCGCGTCACTGGCAGCACCCGAATCCCCATGCCCCGGCAAATCCAGCGCAATCAGTCGGTGCTGCTGCGCCAAATCACTTTCGAGTTGTTTTTGATACGCCAGCGACGATGCCGAATTACCGTGTATCAACACAATTGGACTGCCCGAATCGCCTACAGTGCGAACATGAATCGAAGTGCTATGAATCGTTAGATGTTGTTCGTTCATCAGATTAGCCTCGTAATCATCCTATCCATCAGTTGTGTTCAATTGTGACAAGAATAAGCGAAAAAAGCACCTCATTTATACAAAAAATCGGACTTCTGACACACCCATATAATCACATATTGGCTTGAGCAGTGGTTCTAGTTGTGCCAGTAAGCCGTTATACGATGCGATTTTTTTCACACAGAGCGTCAGTACATGTTGATCACCTAAAGCAACAAAAACGATTGTTCCTTTTGTCCCAGTGATAATGGTATGCCGAAAATCGCCCTGTCTCAATTCAGATAAAATACGGTCAGAGAGACTCCACCCTGCGGCAGTCATGGGAGAAAGTCGATCTTCTTCTATGTCTATAACTTTCTGTTGATATAAAGAATAAGGTAAGCCATCTATAGTGACTACCACAGCAGTAACAGCATCAGGAATGTTCTGCACTAACGGTTCAAGCAGTAGGTCGCGCTTATCACTGGCGGCTTGCGGCATTTTCTTTATCTACCTTCGCAAATAATGCCTCTATTGGGCGCGATATATCACGCCCTTACCTATGGCTATTTTTCTCTGTGAATATCTCTGTGTTTCTCCGTGTCTCTGTGGTTCAATCTTTTGCCCTCACCCCAACCCCTCTCCCACAGGCGAGGGGCTTTGCTTCGTGGTTCAATCACTTTTTGGCGTTTTGACGATAAGCAGTCTTACAGCTACGGTCTTACAGGCGAGCCATCGGGCAGGCGTGTTTGTGTCCAGTCTTCGATGATGGGCTGGCACGGATACTCTGCTGCCAATTTTTCGTCTATATCAATGCCCAAGCCCGGCAACTCATTGGGATACAAATAGCCGTGTTTGATTTTGGGCAAGCCGGGGAACATAGCATAATCCAATTCCGACGGGCGATACCATTCCTGAATGCCAAAATTGGGCGCCCACACATCCAAATGCAGGTTTGCCGCATGTCCCACAGGCGATGTATCTTGCGGACCATGCCATGCTGTTTTCACACCATACACATGCGCGAAAATTGCCAAATTCCGAGCCGGCGTTAGCCCACCCGTTTGGCTGATATGCACGCGGATATAATCAATCCAGCGATTTTGTATCACCATGCGCCATTCGTGCGGATTGTTATACAGTTCGCCCATGGCTATTGGCGTGGCGGCGTGCTGGCGAATTTGCGCGAACCACTCGTTATCTTCCGGCGCAAGCGCATCTTCCAGAAAAAACATATCAAACGGCTCAACTTGCTTGGCGAAGCGAATCGCATCAATCGGTGTCAGGCGCTCATGAATATCGTGCAGCAGTTCAATATCGGGACCCACCGCTGCCCGCACCTGCCCTATCATGGCAATATTTTCGCGCATATAAGTTCGCGGGTCAAAATATGCACCATCGGGCGACCCCTCTGGGCGGGTGCGTTGTGAGCCGGTGCCACCATACGCGCCCAATTGCACGCGAATATAATGATAGCCTTGCTCAATAAAATTTTTGGCGCTGGCGATGACTTCATCTACTGTGCTGCCGCTGGCATGAACATATACAGCGGCGGCTTCGCGGCATTTGCCCCCCAACAGTTGATACACGGGCATTCCAGCGCGTTTGCCTTTGATGTCCCACAACGCCATATCCACGCCGGAAATGGCATTGTTCAGCACGGGTCCATTGCGCCAATAGCCATGCACCATCATCATTTGCCACAATTCTTCGATGCGGTCTACATCGCGCCCGATGAGAAACGGCTTGATGTGGTGTTCCAACGCGGCTTGCACAGCAAAAATGCGCTGCGTGAAGGTCGCACAGCCCACGCCATACAACCCCGGCTCTGACGTGATAATTTTGACAACCGCCAGCCGTGACCTATCCGGCTGCGTGAGAATAATTTGCACATCTTCAATCCGAACCGTTGCCATAAAAAATCCTTTTCGCGCATGAATAAAAATTATCACCAGAGTGTAGCGCGGAATGGGCAAAAGGGGGTATTCCAGTTGCACTGCGAAGAAAGGCAAAATATCACCACAGAGGCACGGAGAACACCGAGGATTTCACAGAGAAAAAGAGTTGATTGAACCGCGAAGGCGCCAAGGGCGCAAAGAAAACACGCCGAAAAGAGGATGAATTTTAGGTGTGCAGGGTCTTTCTGGCGGTAGTGTCGAGGCATGCCTCTACACTACAACCACCAACCCCCTCGATATTCAAGTTATTCTGCCCTGACTACCTTACTTTGGTTGTGTCTGTTGTTTGAAGAAAACAGGATTAAGCTGTGCCATAAAACCGGTCTTCTGCCCAACGTGCCGGATTGGTTTGGACATAACCGCGCAGGGTATTGAGCAAATTTTCATCCTGAATAATGATGTCGTGAAAACTGTGCTGCCAGATTTTGGCATCGTCCACGTTTTGTACTCGGCGTATCTGGCGCGTCACGGCGGATTTGTATGACCCTACAATTGCACCCAATGAACCCGATTTTACCCCTTTTGGACGATTAGAATTTTCCGGTAGGGACGAGGCATGCCTCGTCCCTACATTCCCCGATTTATCATGCCGTGTCCCTACGGTATTAATTTCGGTTTTTGCGTTTTCTGTGGCAATTCGCCCAACCGCATCATCCAAAAAAATAATCCCATGCACATGATTGGGCATCACGACAAAGACATCTAGCGTGGCATTGGGAAAATGTGCCGGAATATCGCGCCAACAGGTTAGAGCAATCTTACCCGCCGCATTCAGAATCATGTCGCCATTGTAAATATCACCAAACCAATATTCGCGTTGATGGGTGCAAATGGTCACGAAATACGCGCCGGATTGGGCGTAATCATATCCGGGCAATCGTGGAGACCGTCTGCCGGGGTGATTCGGGGGAAGACGTTTCATGCTCAGATTCCATCCATCTAATATACCCGTTGCCGTAGGGTCGAGGCATGCCTCGACCCTGCAACTACAACCACCAAATTAATCCCCATCCTGTTTATCCTGCCCCTCCCGCCACTGCTGTACCGCTTCCAATGCTTCTGGCGTGTTGATTTGTTCTAGGGCGAGGGCGGCAACATCGCATAAATATCCATCGAAACTGCCTATATATGTAGTATCTGAGAGTGTATTTATCAATATTGTTATTGCTTTTTCGCCACCTATTTTTCCTAACGATTCTGCTGCACCAGATCGAACAAAACTATAATCTTGTAAATTATTTAATGTACTAATCAACATTGGAATAGATTTTTCACTACCTATATTACCTAATGCTTGTGCTGCGCTCAATCGAACAAAACTATCATCTTTTATATTATCTAATATATAAATTAAGGATGATATAGCTTGCTCATCACCGATATCACCCAATGCCCATGCCGCACTTATCCGAACATCAACATTATCCTGTAGATTACTAAATAAATCAGTTAATATAATCACTGCTTGCTGTTCTTTCATAATACCTAATGCAAGTGCTATAGTTGAACGTAACGTTTTTTCTTCGTGTAAATTATTTAGCACCTTAGTGAGCGACGTAAAGGCGTGATAACCGCCAAGATCGCTCAATGCCCTTGCTACGGTACAACGGATAATTTCATTATCCAATGGATTATTTAATATATCGATGAATGCAAATATTACTTGTTCATCACTGATTTGCTTCAATACATCTACTGCTGCACTTCTGACAATAATTTCATCTTGAGGATTCTTTAATATATAAATCAGTGCAACCTTTCCTTGTTCGCTATCAATGCTACTCATAACGATTGCTGCTCGTTGCCTTACAAAAGCACCAATATGTGGGTTATTCAAGACATAAATAAGAGTATCAATTGCCTGCTGAGTACCAACTTTACCCAATGAAATTACTATGCTTTCTAGCATGGAAGCTTTGCTCTGCCAATTATTTAGCAAATGTATGAGTTTTTCCACCACTGTGCCATCGTTTTTTGCTATTGTTCCCAATGCTGTGGCAGGTGATGGCTCAAAAATATAAGTATAAAACGTTTCGTCCTCTAGCCGTGGCAGACTATATTGATAGGCAAAATAATCGCGCAGCAGCAGATGAATAAAGCGATGAGTTTGGTTCTCACCCGCTGCAACTAAGTTGAGCATTTGTGCCAGTTGGAGAAAATCACTCATCCGTTTGGAAGTGAATGTAAAAATTACAAATGCTTCGTCAAAATCACGTTTTTCTAGCACATTATCAACAATTCCACTAAGAGATTTGCGCCGCTGCCCACCACTCGCGTTAATCATCGCCACATGCCCCAAAACATCTTTCACTTCTTGCAATGTGAAGCCGGGGTCTTTTCTTTCGCGGCGGCGATAATGGTGATAATTTTCATCCACATAGCGGTCAAAGATGAAATTACG
>JALHOR010000116.1:0-8542 GCA_022842885.1 Anaerolineae bacterium | reverse complement strand
CAGACATATCTGGAATATTTGGCACTTGCACCATAAGTGTTTGCCATTCTTTTGTAGCTTCCTTGAGAGCCTCTTCTTTTTCCGCAAGACCAGCCTTTTCTTTTTTAGAACTTTCTAGAAGTTCGTCGCGCTGTTTCAAATCTTCGGGCGCATCGCGGAAGGCAAAGGCGATGAAACTCAATAATAGAGGCGTTTGTGCCATCTTTTTCAGCGCCTCATCAGCACGAATAATCTCGCGCAATTCCGGCATTTCTGCCAGATAGTCCCATAATTGAGCGTCTACCAATGGCTGCAACGTCACCGCGCCGTTGAGTTGGATTTTTTCGCCCAGCGATTCATATTCTTGTTTGCGGCAGGTGATGAGAAGCTGATTGTTTTCCGGCAGTTGTTGGATGAACAATAAGCGCGGGTCATAACTGCCTTCGTCTGGTTTTTCAGGATTTTTCGGGCGTTCCGTGCCGAGTTCATCCAAGCCATCCAGCAGCAAAAAGGCGTTGTCTTCGGCAAAAATCGTGGCTAAATCTGGCTGCGAGAAATATTTTTTGTAGCCCGCCGCCAGCCATTCAGTCAGCGGTTGTGGTTTTTGATAGTCGGATTTCCAAGTGGCAATCACGCCATACAGCGGCAACGGGCGGCGTTCATCCAGCATTCGCAGCACCACCGCATCGCGCACAGCGTTCAGCAGGGTGATGGTTTTGCCCGCACCGGGTTCGCCGAGTAACAATAAGCGCCCCTCATACGCCGCCAACGCTTCGTTAAACTGCTGAAATTCGGTGGGCGTTTTTTCTTTGGCAACGCTGTTCACGCCCAACGCCGCATAACTCGCGCTGAACATATCGTTATCATCATCGGGCGCTTTCGGCGCAGCAACGGCATCATCATTCGTTGCCATCGTTAAATTAATCGGCTTATACGGGTCATCGTCAGCGCGTCTGATAATTTTTTGCTGCAAAATGCTGGTCACATGGTCATACAACGATTGCAAATACGATTGAATTTTATCGGGCGCCGGGCGTGGATTAGCGATTTTTTCTGCCAGCGTGGTTTTCAGCATATCAAATGCGGCAGTTTTATCTTCCGCGCAAAAATCAATATATTGCAGGTGAATAAACAAATAATGCTCGTTATTACCCGCGTGCAGCAGCGGCAAAAGTGGAATATTGCGGGCAATCGCCAAGCGCCATTCATTCGTGACCATGATAGAACCGAGTGCCAGCGGCGTCATAACGCCCACCATTGCCGCAGAGGATTTGATGGCGTCGTCAATACTTTTCGCCCAATCGCCACCGGTTTTCAGCCGTTTCACATCCAACCAAGGCTCATACCCCCATGCGATGAGTTTGTCATAAATAGCGAGGGCGTAATCACGTTCTTGTGACTTGTAGCTGATGAAAATATGCGACATAGCTCATTTCCTGCAAATGCAGATGATTTCAATATAACACTATGACTCATGTTCAAAACGAGTGATTTTCCGTAGTGTCGAGGCATGCCTCGACACTACAACAACGGACTTTTCACACAATCTGGACATGAGCCAACACTATTCCCATGCGATAGAGAGCAGCAGCGCGACCAATGCGTCTTTGTAGGGGTCAAGGGTATCGCTGGAGGCGACGGCACTGGTGACAGCCAGCAAAGTGGCAAGTTTGCCGTCTTTATCCGTCACAAGCCAAAGCGCATCCCCGCTGGCAATGCCCACCACCGGATTGCCTTCAAATAGTGTAATCAGGTGGTCATTCATCATGATTTCGGATTGTTCGGGGGCGTTCATGGCTTCCAACACATACGGCGTATTCAAGCTGACCGAGAATAACACCTCATCCTCTACCACACATAAAATTAAACCGCCCGCCATAGTTTCATTAAACTGCCAGCAATCCCCTTCTGGCAATTCAAAGCTAAACGGAGTGTCTGCATTTAGGGTGATACGCGCTGGTTCGGCGCTGCGGATAGCGACTTCGGCGGTCATTTCGGGTGTCAGCGATGGCATAGCAGCGACCACAGCCGTGCTAAGTGCGGTTGCCGTAGCGGGCGCAGCGTTCATTTGCTGCAACACAAACACCCCGGTTGCCCCCACCACCAATACCAAAATAAACACCACCAATAGCAACGGAATCGCCGATGTCGAGGGGCGGTCTTGGCTGGTTTCGGCTCTTAAGAGTTCCATCGTTTGCAATGCCGCCGTATTTGCCCCGGCAGGCAGCAGATTGACCACATCTAACATGCGCTGCGCTTCTGGAAAATGAGGCTGCAAACGCAGGGCTTTTTCTAATGCTTTGCGCTGGGTTTCCGGTTTGGCGGCACTGCACGCCACCAACCACCACAAGCGGGCTTGGTCAGGGTTGGATTCGGTTAGCGGGCGCAGCAATTCAAGAGCTTCTTTTTTGCGCCCGGCATTGATGAGGCGTTCTGCCCTTCGCATTTGAGATTCCACATGACTCGCCATGATATGCCTCTTTGAAAAACCATTTACAAACGTCAATCAGACCTTGTTATATCTCAGTATAGTGAGTTGTCCAAAAACGGCAAATAGTTTGGGCGAAGGGACTGGTGAAAATCGATGTAGTGTAGGGTCGAGGCATGCCTCGACCCAACGAAAATAGCCTCAAAAATCACCTCTCCTTGGGCGAAGATGGGGTTGACATCTCAATTCAGCGGTGTCACTTCCAATCGATAATTGACCCGATAATCGTATGCCCCATCTTCGACGATGCCAGAAAAGATGCTCTCGGTGGACTGTGCCAAATGCCACGCAATCGGGATGCGTTGGAAAATTAATGGCACAGGTGTGCGTTCTTCGCCCAAATTTGCCACACCGCCAAACGGCGCATCATTTTCAATCACCGAGATAAAAATCAGCGGCACTTCACCACACAAAAGTGTGCGTGAAGGAATCTGAGTAAAATTACGCAGCCGCATATCTTTTTCGATACCCTCCCCCGCCCATTGCTGGCGATAGCGGTTGTCTATGCTGGCACTCTCCAAATCCAAACCATAGACCATTTCCGGTTCATCGCCCACCACAATATCAAATGAATCAGCTTCTTCGGGACCAACAATCCATAATTCATCGAGCAGCAGGCGCACATCCACTTCGCAGCGATATGTTTCTGGCGTATCCGGCGGCAAAAAGGCTTCCAGCACATCCGGGAAATAATTGCTGTTACGGTCTGGGGCAAGCGTGCGTGGGTCATCCACCTGCCACCAAAATTCAATGAAATCCGCGATAAAATCTTTATCGGTATCCACCAAACCGGGGTCAGTACCAATTTCAATTTCGATGATGTCAAAGAGCCAATCGCCATCTCTATCGGGGTCGGCGCGGGTGACATTCGCCCAATCCGGATTAAATTGTTGCAGCAATTCTTCGATTGTATCTGGCACGCCATCGCCATCGGTATCGGGCGTGGGTTCGGTGATGGGCGTCTGGAAAATACAGGCTTCCTCAAAATCAGAATAACCATCTTCATCGGTATCGGCGCTGACAAGGAGATTCAGTTCAGCAGTAATCACACATTCGCCGCTGGTGACGATAACTGGCGTTGGCTCAGGTGTAGCGGGTGGCGTGACGGGAAATTCCACGATGCATAACGGTGTTTCGCCCGCGCAATCAGTAATACGGGTTGTGCCATCCACAATCACAAACGCCTGCGATTGCAATGTGGCAGCGTTATACCAGAAAATATCTGCCGCAAATAATATCTGAGCATGAATAATAGTATCCGCCGTTTGGCAGCGCGGCGGCAGTGGCGCCGTAGTACGCTGAGGGCGCAATACAAAACAAGCAGGTGCAGTAAAATTATCAAACTTTAGACTCTGGAATGCGGGATATTCAGCAAGATATTGCACACGGTCTGCCCCATTGACGCTCGTCTGAATGCCCAACCCGGCGATATTCACCGTCTGGTTGCCCCCCAGATACAGCACCAAAATATCCAACTCACGCAAAATTTCAATCTGCACGGTATTTGCCGATTGCGCGTTCAGCATACCCATACTACTAAACATCAGAAAAAGACCAAGTATGAAGCGTCGCAACGTGGACTCCTTTTTTAGTTGGTTATGAGCCGTAAAGGTTCTGTAGGGACACGACATGTCGTGTCCTTACGCAAAACACCCTCTGATTTACCCGTTATGACCTTTTGTAAGGTTATTTTTGATTTTGAAACGATTACCCTGCCTAGTGACTAGGGACTTTTACTTCGCCCTTGGCTCATGTCCAGATTGCGTGAAAAGTAGGTTATTGTAGGGTCGAGGCATGCCTCGACCCTACGGAAAATCACTCGTTTTGAACTTGAGCGTCGCCCTTTTAAACTTCTGCTTCAACGCCTAAAAACAGCGTTTTTCCGTTTCGCCACCTGCCAAGATGCACGTTTGCGCTTCAAAACGTAAGGTCATTTGCGCGTTGAACCAATCGCCGGCGCTGCGTTTGGTGCTACTGCTGTTGGTATCGCTGCACTGCTGCGGGAAAGTGCCGGGAACATCACGGTTGCGTAAACACAAACAAGTCCCCGGCGCGATTGCCCCTACCCCCGGAAATTCATCTGCCAGCGCATACACTTCGCCTGCGCCAATGGCAAATGTCACTGAAGAAGTTGTCAGCGAAAATCCCGCTGGATTCACATTACACAAAGCGACCCCGCCCTGACTGCGAATAACATTCAGCGATGCGGTGGCACTGCTGCCTGTTGCCCGCGTTGGCAATATGGGCAAGGTGGCGGTGGCAGGCGATGCAGGCGGTATGTTGGTTATAGTTGTTGCAGATATTAATGGTGTATTGCTGGCAGAAACCAATGGTGTATTGGGAATAGTGACTAAATCGGTTGCGGTCAACACAGGGATATTGGCAGTAGTTTCTGGTGTAGGCGCAATTGTTGAATTTGCATTTTGCATCATCATGAATGCCACTATCCCAACTAGAACAATTATCAGCGGCACAGCCATCCAGTAAATGCTGGGTGATTTTGACGAATTTTTCGGTTTGGTGATGGATGTTTTAGGGGTAGAAGGCGTTGCTACCGGGATAAACTGCATTTGCAACCGATTGACCGCCGCATGAAACTTATCAATATTCTCATCGCTGATGCCTGCGGACATATCCACATATTGAATCGGCGCTAATTCAGGGACGATGGTGGTATTGTCTTGCAACAGCACCGGTAAAATGGCTTTATTCTCGCGCAGTGCTTGTTTCCATTCGTCACGGCAGTGCTTAGATTGCATGGATTCGGGCGTCAACAGAATTACAAAAATTTCTGATTTTTTGATATTGCGGCGGATTTCTGCCAGCCAATCGTCACCCCCCGCCAAATCTTTATCGAACCAAACAGCATTATGCCCATAGACGTTTCTTAAACGAGGAACAAACTGCTCCATAAATGGACGGTCACGCCGACTATAACTGATGAATAATGATGGCATAGTTGGTATTCAGAATGCATTTGATAATAGGAGAGTTTAGACCGAATATGGCGTAAATGCAAATTAAATCGTGTTAAAAGGATAACGGATGTTGTTGCTCATATAAAGTCACATACTCCTGCACCATGCGGGCAGCATCAAAACGGCGCATGGCATCAGCGCGGGCGTTGTGGGCTAAAGTTCGGTGTAAATCGGCATCCAGCAATAGGCGTTGGACAGCGTTTGCCATTGCCTCAGCATCCCCTACCGGCACAAGTATTCCGGTAGCATTGTCAGCGTTCTCCACATGCAAACTGTGAACCTGCTCAGGAATACCACCAACAGCCGAAGCAACCACTGGCACGCCACATGCCAACGCTTCGATAACGGATGTGGGAAATGTATCGGCACGCGCCGCATGAAGATAAATATCTGCCGCCTGATAATACTGCGCCACTTGTGCAGCATCAGATTGAAATGGCACAAACTGAATCTGCGCTTTGCCAATCGTCTCTGGTGGCTGCGCCTCTCCTAGCCCAATAAAGACGATGTTTTCATTCGGCATCGCTTCCGCAATGTGGGCAACGGCTTGGCGCATGGTGGCAAAGTCTTTAAACACATTACGTCGGATAGACGCCGCCGCAAAGAGCAAAATGCGGGCATCCGTCGGCAAGCCTAATTGTTGGCGAATAACGGTTTTATCGGCGGGCTGAAAAATATTCAGATTGACCCCATTGTGAATCACTTGGGCGTGTTGTAGCGCGGGCATCAGCAATGATTGCTGGACTTTATCCATGAGCCACTGCGAAGGTGTGATAATCGTTAAACGACTTTGGGCAAAAATCGCTTGTTTGCGCTGCCAATTATACGCCGTTGCATCGCGCTGGATAGCAGGATACAGCGTCAAGTCCGGGCAGTTGCCGCAGCCGCTTCGCCAGCGGTCACACGCCAACGAATGGGCGCAGTGTCCACTCAGCAACCACGCATCATGCAGAGTCAATATCACGGGTATTTGGCGGCTCAAAAATGGCAATGCCCGCAAATCAAAATAATCACCGTGTAAATTATGGCAGTGCAGAATATCCGGTTTTTGTGGTGATAAGTTCAATAATTGATGTGTTTCAGGAAATTCGAAAATCTCATGTCCCAAAAACCGCCGCCCACTACGGATAGGCGTCGCTAATTGGCGTATGCTATGTTGTAAGCGATAGCTGCCGCGAAACGCCATTTTTTTCACGCTATCCGCAGCACGGGTGAAAAGCCGTTCCTGAAGATGCGGGCGATGCAGCCGCACAATATCTGGGTCATCGCTGCCTTTCTCACGCACTGCCAGCCATGATGAATGCCCTTGTTGCCGATAGGCGTGCTGCAAATCACGGGCAATTTTTTCTGCGCCGCCGCCCCCATCTCGATAGGCTACTTGTAGAATCTTCATGCTTGGCTAAAACGCTCTTTTTCCCAAATGACTAAACATAGTGTTACCACCAAATCATCTTGACGTAATCATATAGGAGGTTATTGTAAGCGGCGAGAGGATAAAAACAGACGGCAGACTGTCGCTTAATGCTTTCGCAGGATGCAGCGGGCGAATAATTTTATTTGCTGTGCGTTGGCAATCCGGCGATGCAGCGGGCTAGACCGGAAAATTTGCCAAGTTGTCATACCCATAGACGCACACTTGCGGCATAAATGCAGCCACTTTTTCGCTAAAAATACGCTAAATTCGTCCGGTGGATATAGGTGAGATTGTTGGTTTGCTTGCTCAATTTTTGCCAACCATGCGCCGATGGATCGCAATTTATCGGCTTCGCACGGCACATTGCCTGTAAATAAACGCTGATGCAGTGCTAGTTCATCTGGTGTCGGTGATAAGCCCAATTGTTGCAAGCGGCGTGTATAAATTTGGGCAGATGCGGCAAGCTGTGCTGGCTGATGCTGCTGCGAAATTTGCTGATTGCTGACGCGGTAATGCAGCAGTACTTCGGGCAGATTCGCTAATTTTAATTTGTCTGCCGCCCGCAGCCATAACTCATAATCCTGCGCTCGCTGGAATGCTGGGTCATAACGCAAATGTGCTGCATCAAAAGCCTGTTTTCGCAGCACAACGCTGGGGTGTGCGATGATATTGCGAAATAACAATTCAAAATGAATGGCTTGTGGCGCAGTGGGATACTGCCAAATAGTACCGAGATTGCCCTGCTCATGGATAGTTTGTACCCATGTTCCGCACAAGGCAATCGTCGGGTTGGTTTCTAAAAAGGCAATTTGGCGCGAAAATCGTTCTGCCACGCACATATCATCGGCGTCCATACGGGCAATGAATTGTCCTTGCGCGAGTTCCCAAGCATGGTTTAGGCTCATGGTCAGCCCGCTGTTGTTTTGATTGACTATACGAATGCGTTTATCACGGGCTGCCAAATCTGCTAACACATTCGGTGTAGCATCGGTAGACCCATCATCAACAATAATCAATTCAAAATCGGCAAAGGTTTGATGCAACATACTGTTAATTGCTGCTGCCAAATGTGGCATCCCATTATACACTGCCATCAAGACGCTTAGTTTCGGATTACGCAATGGGCTATTTTGCCTTCGTGCTAGTGACGTTGATAAGAAATATAACGCGCTTGACGGGTGTATACAATATCACTAAACTAGAACATGCGTGCATTTGAATATTGGTGCTTGTGATTATTTTTAGGGAGATACTAACTTATGTGCCGCAATATCAAACCCTTGTTCAATTTTGAACCACCCGTCACCGATGATGAAATTCGGGCGGCGGCACTGCAATATGTTCGCAAAATCAGCGGTTTCAACAAGCCCTCCAAAGCTAACGAAGCAGCTTTTCTGCAAGCGGTGGAAGCCATTACATTGGTCTCGCGCACGCTGCTGACATCACTGGAAACAACCACACCTCCTAAAGACCGCGACGAAGAATCGGCAAAAGCCCGTATCCGGTCTGCTAAACGCTTTGCAAAATAACTTTTTGCCTGCTGCACTGCCAATCAGCATAGGTGAGTCTTGAACGGCTCATATTATCTTAATATTTCCACATATTCCAAAAAGCCCTTTTTGCCTTAAAATTGAGAATAATTTCACAAGCTATGTCCACATCTCAATGAAGGCAAACCAATGG
>JALHOR010000115.1 GCA_022842885.1 Anaerolineae bacterium | reverse complement strand
ATGGTTGTCATGAGAAGGGGTACCTTTGTTATTTTGATGAACAAAAGTTTACCCCTTTTTCCTTAACTTGGTGCATATGGGACACGGCATGCCGTGTCCCTACAAACCTGATTTTTGAAATAAGTTCTCGTTAAAGGGGCTAAAGCCAAGAGGCTGTTTGATGAATAATCTGATATTTTGGTGCATAGTCGGGGGAAGGTTTCTAAACCCGCCCCCTACACAAACACATTTTCTGAACATGCGCTTTCTGTTTTAACTCAATTCTCAGTGAAAAGCTCGGTGTTCTCGGTGTCTCTGTGGTTCAAAATTTTGGTAAATGACAAATCTAAAGCATACTCTAAAAGCTAAGACTAATGCCCACCAGAAAGTGAAAAAATGTCTTTCCCGAATCCGGTCTTAAAAAAATTAGGCTTTGCCGATGATGCCCGTGTCGTCATCTTACATATGGATGATGTCGGCATGTGCCACGCCAGCGTAGAAGCCTATCGCCAACTGCTTGATTTTGGGCTGATGTCCTCAGCAGCGGTGATGGTGCCGTGTCCTTGGTTTATGGCTGCCACCGAGATTTGCCGCCAATACCCCCATGCCGATATGGGCGTGCATCTAACGATTAACAGCGAATGGCATAATTTTCGCTGGTCGCCCATCTCAACTGCCGATACTGCCTCCGGCATGATAGACGCTGAAGGCTATTTTTATGACAATACCAAAGCCGTGCGCGAAAATGGCAATGTTCATGCAGTCGCCACCGAACTGCACGCCCAGATTCAACGGGCTTTAGCGGCGGGTGTGGATGCTACCCATGTGGACGCCCACATGGGCGCGTTGCTGCACAGCCGATTTTTGGGCATTTATGTTCAAGCAGCACAGCAACACCATGTTCCAGCAATGATGTTTCGCTTTAGCGCCGAACAAATGCTGCAAGAAGGCATGGATGAAGCGGGCGTCAATGTGGGTTTGGCAGCGATTGAACACTTGGAAAATCAGGGTGTGCCGCTGTTGGATGCCATCGTGGGAATGCCGCTAGATAAAGCCTTTGGTGATGACCGCATGGATTTGACCAAACAACTCTTGTCCGATTTGAAGCCGGGTATCACGCATTTCTTGTTCCACGCGGCGATAGATACGCCAGAATTACGCGCCCTCGCACCGGATTGGCAAGCACGAGTTGGTGATTTGCGCGTGTTTTCCAGCCCAGAACTGCGCGATTTTATCCAACAGCAAGGTATTCACATTATCGGCTATCGGCAGTTGCGCGATGTGCTGCGCGGCGAATGAGATAATTATTTATGACAACCTATTTTTTGGGCGTGGACATCGGCAATACCAAAAGTCATGCCTTGATTGTAGATGAACACGGCAGAGTGGTCGGCGCGGGCGTGGCGGGCAATGGCAATCATGAAGTGGTTGGCGATGATGGATTTGAGCGTGTGCTGCATTCCATCACTGCGGATGCTTTGGCAGAGGCGCAACTGCCCATCAGTGCCATTAAGGGCGCGGGCTATGGTATTGCGGGCTGCGATTGGGATTCCGATTTGCCATTGATGCAGCGCGTGATTGATGCTACTGGGCTGACTGCCCCCTATGAAGTCGTCAATGATTGTGTGATTGGCTTAGTCGCTGGAGCGCAAAAAGGCTGGGGCGTGGTAGTTGTCGCTGGCACAGGCTGTAATGCACGGGGACGGTCTGCCGATGGGCGTTCCGGGCGCGTCACGGGCGAAGGCACTTCTATGGGCGAACATGGCGGCGGTGGCGAATTGGTGCGGCAGGCATTGGCGGCAGTATCGCGGGCATGGTCACTGCGAGCGCCGCAAACACTTTTATCGCCAATGTTGGTACACGCAACGGGCGCGACCAATGTTTTTGATTTACTAGAAGGGGTAGTACGTGGGCGCTATCACTTACACGCAACCTATGCGCCGTTGGTCTTCGCCGCTGCTGAACAAGGCGATGGTGTGGCACAACACTTAATTATCAATATGGGGCGCGATTTGGCAGACTTGGGCATCGGTGTTATTCGCCAGTTGCAATTTGAAAACGAGACCTTTGATTTGGTACAGATTGGTAGCCTATTCAATGGGGGTAACTTAATCGAAACTGCCTTTAAAAATGATATTTTGGCGTTTGCGCCCCACGCGAATTTTGTGCGGCTGGCTGCCCCACCTGTCGTCGGCGGCGTGCTATTGGGCATGGCAGCGGCAGGCGTTGATTTTACGGGCGTGCGCGATACGGTGATTGAATCCGTCGAAACATGGTTTGCGGCACATTCGGAAGGCGCAACCGGAAATGCGTAGCAAAAAATTTTGGTAGAAAGCTAAGGTTATGATAGTTAACGCTGGATACGCTCAAAAAATGATTACGCCGACTTTAGAGCGTGTGGTCTATATGGCGGGTTATGCCTCCAACAAGTCCGCACAGCGCGTTCATGATGATTTATGGGCGCGAGTCTTGGCATTGCGGACAGCAGAAACCAATATCGTTTTAGCCGCTGTGGATTTAATTGGGTTGAATCGACTGCACTGCCAAGCGATTGAAAATGCCGTTCAAGCGCAAACTGGGTTGCCTATTAAACTGCTCATTTCATGCAGTCATACCCATTTTGGTCCCGATACGATTGGCTTGTGGGGCGCAACCCAAACGGAATCTGGCGTTGACCCGCACTATATGGATTTTTTGAAAGCAACTATCATCACTGCGGCAATTGATGCTGTGCAAAATGCTACGCAGCCTGTGCATTGTCGCAGCGCCGCTATCGAAGTCACGGGCGTTGCTAAAAATTATCGTGACCCGCAGATCACCGATGAAGAAGCTACTTGTTTGCAATTTTTGACGCCAGATGAGCAACCCTTCGCCACATTGGTGATTTATCCGTGCCATCCCGAAGGCGTACATCCCGATAGCCGCGACATATCTTGCGATTATGTCTATGCCCTGCGCCAGCATATCGAAGCAACAATTGGCGGGGCGGCATTGTTCATGCCGGGGGCGTTAGGCGGCATGATGTCACCGGATTTGCCTGAACCGACTCATGCTGAAGCGGCGAAAATGGGCAACACTATCGCAGAAGCAAGTATCCGTGCTTTAGCCAATCAACCACGGCAACCCATTGAAACTGTGAATTATCACCGCGCTGAATTTGCTATCCCGATGCAAAATATGCTGTTCCAGATGGCAACCAACCTTGGTTTACTACCGAATCTGATGGATACAGAGGGCAACATCACTAGCGAAACAGGCTTGATTCAAATTGGTGATACTTGGTTAGCCACTGTGCCGGGCGAACTGCTGCCACGTTTGGGCTTGCAAATCAAAGCCGAGCTTAAACAAGCCGGAGCAAAGATTGCCGGAGTCGTTGGATTGGCAAATGATGAATTGGGCTACATTCTGCCCGAAGACGACTTTATTTTCCCAGAGGATTGGCTGAATCCCGGCAAACAATACGAAGAAAGTATGTCTATTGGACCCGCGACTGCACCACGCTTACTGGCGGCTTTGCAACGTTTGTTAAGTGCTAATAGTGACGATAGCCGACATAAAAAATGACCAGAACTGTGTCTTTTATAGTCGGAGGAATACAGCGTTTTAATACACACAAATCTCTCTTAAAATAGAAACCTGAGAATTTAGAACGGAGTTAATCATATGCCAGAATTAGCAATTTTTGGAGGGGTTAAAACCCGACCTGTTCCTTATCCGGTGTGGCCCGTACACGATGAGCGCGATATTGAAGCCGTAACAGCCGTCGTAAAATCGGGACGCTGGGGCGGCTATCCCTACCCGGGACCCCAGACTGCCAAATTTATTGAACAATTTGTGGCGCTGCAAGGCGGCAATTATGGCGTTGCTGTCACCAATGGCACCGTCACGATGGAAGTGGCATTACGCGCAGCGGGTATTGGTTGGGGCGATGAAGTGATTGTTCCAGCATACACGTTTCAGGCGACGGCTGCCGCGCCGATGGCTGCCGGGGCGATTCCGGTGATTGTGGATGTTGACCCGGAAACCTATTGCATTGACCCGCACGCGATTGAAGCTGCGATTACGCCGCGTACCAAAGCCATTATTCCGGTGCATCTGGGCGCCCATATGGCGGATATGGATGCCATTATGGACATTGCTCAACGCCATAACCTGATTGTGATTGAAGACTGCGCCCACGCACATGGTTCAAAATGGCGCGGCATGGGTGCTGGAACGATTGGTGATTTCGGCTCGTTCAGTATGCAATCTTCGAAAATTATGACCTCCGGCGAAGGTGGGCTGCTGTTGGTCAAATCGCAAGAAATGGCGTATCGTGCCATGAGCATTATGGATTGTGGGCGTCCGCATGACCCGGAAGGCGCAATGTATACAATGGGCGCGAATTATCGTATGAGCGAACTTCATGCCGCGCTCTTAAATGTGGCGATTGAACGCTTCCCGGCACAAGTGCGCCAGCGCGAAGATATGGGCAATTATATGGATGAAGCCATGAGCGAGGTTCAGGGTGTGCGGATGCTCAAACGCGATGAACGCCATACCACGCGCTCTTTCTATCGGTATATCTTTGCCATTGACCCCGATAGATTTGGCGGCGCGACGCATGATATCATTTGCGCGGCACTGCATTATGAAGGGATTCCCTGCTGGCAAGGCTACGATGCCATGCATCGCTATGATTTGTTCCAACCGCAGTTATCTAATTTGCCTGTTCCCGGCGCTTTCCCACAGTATTTTGAGTTCGATAAAATGCGCCTGCCGGAAGCAGAACGGGCGTGCTTGCGTGAAGCCGTGTGGCTGGATGAAAGTGTGTTCCGTGATGGCTACCAAGGCGTAGATGATGCTGTTGCCGCCGTGAAGAAAATTCAGGCACGCTTCGCAGCCGACCCGTCAGTGGTTGAAAAAATTCGGGAAGCGATGGAGCAATAAAATTGTCTTAAATGGTTTTTAGCGGGGATGGGGTGTATATCTTATCCCCGTATCCCTATTGGGATGGGGTAGGCGTTTTTGCGCTGTGGCGATTCACACAATGCTTTAAATTATTGCCACGACTGAAGTTAATCACCCGGCGAAAATACGTGCATCACGCCGCGTTTGCCTTCGTAGGCATCCAGCACGCGCCGCCTAGCCCGGTTGCTGAGGTCGGGTAGTTCATCTATCGCAAAAAAACCAATGGCGGCAATTTCACCATCGGAATACCAATCATCATCTTTGCTAAGAATTTCCACCTCAAAAAAGATGACCAAATCATCTTTGTGCGGCGCAGAATATACACCTACCAAGTCGCCACAACGCACCCGGTACCCGGTTTCTTCGTATACTTCGCGCACCACACCGCTAATAGGGTCTTCGCCCCGTTCTAATGCGCCACCGGGCAATGACCAGCGAAACGACCCATAATTTTGTTTGACGCACAAAATCCGGCGGTGGTCATCGAAGACTGCGGCGAAGACCCCGATACTGGTCATTGCAATCTGTTCCCGTTATTTTGGTCGTGCATATAATCCAAGATACCTTCCAACACAATCGGGATGAGCGACATGGTGACAGCAGCTTTTTCTGGGTCGCGGCTGAGTTGATATTCGACTTCTTTAAGCAAAAACACCAGCGCATCAATCACCATCACTTGCAGCGCAATGGTACGTTCCAGCACGCGCCCAATCAGCTTTGGGTCACGACCAGCATTTAACACGAGATAGCTGGCGGCAATCATCATCGGCATGGTTTCCAGCATGACAAGCGAAATAGACATCAAGAAGGCTTGGCGAACTTCTTCTGGCATGTGGTCAACATCGGCTTCGCGCTGTAATTGATGCGATAGCCGCGCCATAATGGTAACGGCGATGCGTTGTGGGGCGCGGACATGCGGCGCTCTGGATAAGAGATTATCTAACTGTTCCAAGCGGGAATATTCTTCGGCGGCTTCTTCGTCGGCATTCAAATAGGCATAGAGTTCTTCCGCCAGTTCTTCTTCCAGCACCCCATCCAGATTTTCCTGCATCCTCTGTCTCATCATCATATTCGGCATGTGTTTAACTTCCTTGCAACAACGGATTAACCACATCATCTACCGACGAACCAGCCCGCATTTTTTCTGCCATCATTTGCCGGGCGCGGAACAAACGACTTTTGATAGCACTCTCGGTTGTTTCCAGCGTTTCGGCAATTTCGACATACGAATAATCGTACCAATAACGCAAGATGACTGCCGCCCGGTAATCGGGCGCGAGTTCGTGCAATAACCGTTGAATCTGTGTTCCACGTTCAGCAAACAAAGTCGCTTCCTCTGGCGAAGGTTCGTCACTGCTCAGTGCCAATGCCGCCCCAGCGGGCAGCGGCTCATCCAACGAGAGCCATTTCACGCGGCGTTTTCGCAGGCGGTCAATACAATGGTTCGACGCAATAGATAAAATCCAAGTCTTAAATGACCGTTCCGTGTCGTAACGGTTTAAGTGCAAGTATGCCCGCAAAAAGGCTTCCTGTGTGGCATCTTCGGCTTCGGTACGTTCACCGAGCATCCGATAACACAGGTTATAAACGGCATCCTGAAAACTATAAACTAATTCAGCAAAAGCGTCCTGATTGCCGGAACGCGCTTGATGTACCCATTCTAAAATAATCGAGTCTGGCTCGCCCACAGTTTATCCCCCGGTGGTTAATCGCTACAAGCAGACGGGGTTCATCGTTCTGTCGGTCTATACGCAATTTCTTATCCGGCGTTGCAAAAACTCCCCGCCCGTATCAGTATAATCCCGTTAGCCGATTTTTAATATGACAGAGATAACCCCTCATGACATTACTTCCTGCTGAAAATCACTATAAAACCCTGACAGATTACCTAGTAAAACTGTATGGTGTGCGGGTTTATACCCGCGCCGGCAACCAGCATCCCATCCTGCATTACGCCCCAGAAGCTGACCAAATTGAGCAAATAGACAGCGTGATTGGGCGCTTGCTAGAGGCTACCCCAACCGAATTTGGCTTCTATGATTATGGCTATTTGCAGACGATGCAAAATTCTGGGCGCAATATCTTTAATGGGGTCACGTTTGCGCTGCACCAAGTGCGTTTTTCGCCGCTGCAATTGGATTTTCATTATGGCAATTATTTTGATATGCTGGCAACCTGCGGCGCACTCGAACATGAAATGCGCGATGCCGTCGCCAGTAAGCTGATTCGGCTACCAGCGCGGTCGCAGTATCACCGCGACATCAGCCATAATACAGCGTTGGTGAGTGGCAGAGGGCGCAGTGCGGCGATTGGTGGCGCATGCCTAACGGTCTTCAATCATGATGGCACCTACAAAGCGATGTTAGCGCGGCGCTCTGCCAAAAATGCCACTGACCCCGGCTTTTTTCATCTGTTGCCTGCTTTTATTTTTCAACCACGCCAACACCCGGCGCAACCGCACGAAACCCTTTTTTCGTATCATATCTATCGGGAATATCTGGAAGAATTGTTTGCCATGCCAGAAACTATCTCTCCACCCCATACGCTGATGAAAGATGTTCCCCTATCTACACTTGGGGCGGGGTTTGACCATCCTGCTTATCACTATTTACAAGACCTGATTAAGACAGGCAAAGCCGGGCTTTATTTCACGGGGGTGGCACTGAATTTATTGACGCTGCGCCCGGAAATTTGTGCTTTGCTGCTGATTCATGACCCAGCATGGTATGCCCGCATCACCGCCCCGGATAGCGATATGCCGCTGAACGCCGATGCCGAAACGCAGCAAGGTATCGCCTTAGTGCCAATTGATAGCGATGAGGCACTGTTAGCCGCCCTCCCGCCGAATGTGCATACCATCATGCCGCCGCAAGCCGTGGTCGCGCTGTGGGAAGGCGTGGACATGGCACGCACAATGATTGAGCGCCGGAAACATCTATAATGGGATATAGGAACATAAAACAAGTTGGCAAAAACCTTTTTATCACTATCCCGATTTCTGCTCTATGATTCTTGTTGGCACATAAAATTCTACCCGTTATATTATCAAAAAGGAAAACAGGCATGAAACTCAGATGGGCATTGCTGCTGGTACTGCTGGTTGTATCGGTATCGGCATGGGCGCAAACAGATTATGAACCGTTTTTTGAAGAAGTGGATTGTCCGTTTTTGGTGTATGGCGATGAAGTCGAAGGCGAAACCTTGGTTTGCGGCATTCTCTTTGTGCCAGAAAGCCGCGACGGTTTGAGCGAAAATGAAATTGAAATTCAAGTGGCTATTTTATTCAGCACCAACCCGGAACCGGGCGAACCCACGATTTATCTGGAAGGTGGACCCGGTGGTTCGGCAGTCATGACCGTGATGGATGTGTGGGCAAAATCGGCTATTCGGCAGTATGGTGACTTGATTATCGTAGACCAACGTGGCACAGGCTATTCATATCCTTCGCTAGATTGCACGCAGTTTGAAGACTTGGTGGGCGAAGAGGATGACCCGGAACAGATTTGTTATGATGAATTAACGGCACAAGGTATTGTTCTGGAAGCCTATAACAGCCGCGAAAATGCGGCGGACATCGCGGATTTGGCAATTGCGTTGGAGTATGAACAAGTCAATTTATATGGCATTTCGTATGGCACACGGCTGGCACTGACGGTCATGCGTGACCACCCGGATTTGCTGCGGGCGGTCATTATTGATGGTGTGTATCCGCCGCATATCCAAGGCTATGAAGAACAGCCCATAAACGGGGAACGCGCCTTTGAAGTGCTGTTTGAAGATTGTGCCACTGACGATGCTTGCACAGACGCCTTCGGGGATTTGCGCCAACTGCTCTATGATACGGTGGAACAACTGGATAACGAGCCGTTAGCAGGGGACGACGAAGATATTTTTGGCGAAACATTGGTGAATGCCATTTTCCAAGATATGTACGACACGAACATGATTCCGTACTTGCCCGCCAAAATTTACGCCGCTTCCGTGGGCGATGTGGATAGCTATTATGATTTGATGCCAGACTTCACGGGCGAAGAAGCGCCAGCCGAAGCCGAAGACTATTATTCGGATGATGATAGCGAAGGGCTGTTCCAAGCGATTGAATGCTACGAAGAAGTGCATTTTAACGATTTTGCCGCGGTTGAAGACTTATCGGCTGATATTGCGCCGGCGCTGTATACCGCGTTGGTCTTGGGCGTAGACAGCCAATTTGCCGCGTGTGATGTGTGGCAAACAGGGCAATCGGACGCCGTAGAAAATGAACCCGTCGTCAGCGATATTCCCACATTGGTGTTATCCGGGCAATATGACCCGATTACCCCACCAGCATGGGGCGCTGCCGCCGCCGAATATCTGAGCAACAGCTTTGTGTATACGTTCCCGGCAATGGGGCATGGCACAGTGGATGTGCGTCCCTGCCCGACGGAGATTGCCTTGCAATTCCTGACGGATCCCACGCAAGAACCGGATGCAGCGTGCGTTGCCGCTATGCCCGCCCCCGATTTTGTGATTCCATAAGGTGACATTAGGGTAGCCGTGATAGGCTACTCTTTTGCTTATTTTTAGCGGCTCGAAAACACTACAAGAAATCCTTCTAAAGTTTCAAAATTCTAAAATCATCCAAGTACCAAAAATGATTTAGACAGGTCTGAGGGGTCTCGGTGCGCTCTGTGGTTCAATCAATTTTTTTTATAGATTGACGACGATTAGCACAAAACCATCTATAATTAGAGATGATGGTTGTCTTGGCGTGTATCGAAAAGAGGTCGTATGGCTACTGCTATTCGTACTCGGAAAAATCAATATCGTGGCATTAACGCCCATTTGCATAGCTTTTGGCAGGCGGAAAACAAATGGAATCGGTTTCATAACGCTCATGCCATGTCGTTGATGACACTCCTCAAATGGCAACTTTTACAAATAGACTATATCTGTCATACTGAAGCATCATTACAGTATTTTGATGCAGACGATCATTATTTCTCGGCAATTGCCATTTATGAACGCAAAGGCGAAAATCCCAGTGATGAGCCGATTGGTTGGTTAGAAGTGCTATCGCCCACTAATAAAGGCAATACCAAAGATGCGGGTGAATATCGTTATAAACGCCAACAGTTGCTCAAAGCGGGTTGCGTTTTTATCAAACTGGATTATCTGCACGCAACACCGCCAACGTGGGATACCCTGCCTGATTACACGCTGCGCGAAGAAAAATCGCACGCCTATCGAATTATGGTGCTAGTTCCCTGCCCCGATGCCATCGAAGGGTACGCCTATCTATATGAATTTGATGTGGATATGCCGCTGCCGCAAGTGGTCATTCCCTTAAGCGGTGACGATAAGATTAGTTTTGATTTTGATGCGGCGTATCAAAAAACCTTTGTAGAAGGCTCATATGGGTTTGACCGCGAATTAGACTATCGCCACTTCCCGATGCAGTTTGATAGCTACAGTGATGCCGACAAAACGCACATCGCCCGCCGGATGTTGATAGTGTTGCAGGCACAGCAGCGCGGCGAAAATCTCGAAAATGCGCCGTTTCCTGCAGATGATGCCTTATCGTTGGTAGCAGCCTCATCCAGCATCACAGAACTGCTGGCTTAAACTATCCCCACTTTTTGGAATAAATTTATTCCTGTAAGACTGCTTCTGGCTCTAGTGCCACTAAATCGGGCAGTGTTATATCGAGTGATTGCAATAATGCCAATGCTTCCGGCAGCGTCGCCGCATCTCGATACCGAATTTTGGTGGAAGAAGTCACAAGGGCGGTCAAAAATCGCACCAAGGGATTTTTGCTCGCGCCTATCGTAATGACCCAACCTGTGCGGGGATGATACGGCGCTTTGACCTTCATTGTCTGCCGGATGGAGGCAGCTTTGGTGATAGCACGCGAATCAATGATATGATGCACCAGTTGCGCCGATGATGCTTCTAAGAAGGCAATCGTCTCCGCATCCATCTTTAGAATATCCTCATCGGACATCACGCCTGAATGCAGCGACAACAAGATACGATGTTCCAAAAACCAACGGGTTTCGCTTGGCATAATTCATAATCCCCTGTGGCAAGATGACGTATTGTTCCATGTAGCCTTTTCATATAGCGTAACACGGGATTCAGCCTACGAGCATAGAGATTTGCAGAGACTTTCTAGCGCCAGAACGTTGCTATGCCATTGGCAACGATGACAATTTGTTGGCTATCATCGCTCCAAAAAACTTGTATTTTGGAATGAGTTATAAGTCAAACTTTAAGGTTTATGTGAAATTTTAAATAGTTTATAATAGGTTAATTACTCACGAAATTCGATTTCGGCATGAGCCGCAAATTCTTCAATATTTCTGTAGAGTGTATGAAATTTGGCAATGTGACGTGCTAGCTGTAGTTCAATCGAATGGACATCCCAAAAGTAAATCGGTTGATCTGAAGTTTCGTCAATAGACGCAATTGGGACAAAATATTTCGCACCCCATACACTAACGAAGTAGGTTTTATCAATGATCTGTGCATCTTGTTTGATATACACAGGATAAGTTCTGTGCGGACCAACGAAATGGTCTACCCATTCAGATGTGTAGTTATCCTCTCGTTCTTCGCTCAGAATGTCAACAACTATGCTATAAGTCGTGTCTTGCTCACAAAGATAAATTTGGTTGGCATCCTGAGGAGCCTGAATGTTCCAATCGAAATTCAACAACAAATATGAGAGATACTCTTTCGTGCCTCGTTGAGGAACTACAAACACGCTCATTACTTGTTCAATCTTCTGAATTAAGCGCCGGACAGTTTCGTCGAATCTATATGAGTTGGTTTTAATATTAATACCATTACGATTTGGCAATTCTTGTATAGTCGTCGGCAAAGAATCTTTGCGCGGAATAAAGGCATTATCTAACATTACAGGAATAATAATCTTTTGCTCACGGAATGCGGTTTCTATTTCTCGGAGAACCCAATCCGTACTGCCATCATTTATATCTTGTCTCTGCTTTAGGCTTGATTCCCACTCATTACCAATAATAACCAGCACTACATCCGAACTTGTCAACTCTCTCATAATATCTTTACGAAAGTCATTTCCAAGAGGGAAATTGTCTATATCTAGAATGACATTCTTTTCACCAAAGTGGCGCTTCAATGTCTTAGCAATACGATTTGTAGTATGTTGTGAGTCAGATCTTCTGTAGGAAATAAATATCTTCATAGTGTCCAAGATTTAACCCTCTATGGCATCTTCAACAATTGAATGATTTTATACTATTTCTTACCTGTTTACACCGAGAATACCCCATATATAATCGAGACCCAATGCAGCGACAACAAGATACGATGTTCCAAAAACCAACGGGTTTCGCTTGGCATAATTCACAATCCCCTGTGGCAATATGACGTATTGTTCAATGCAGCCTTTTCATATAGCGTAACACGGGTTTCAGCCTACGAGCATAGAGATTTGCTGCGACTTTCTAGCGCCATTTCAATCATTTCGCCTGTTTACAAGTGCGGCGTTTTCTTGTAACATCATATCATCCGAATAGTTTTCTGGATGACCATACCATGAACCATATCACCACACCACCTTGGGTCGAGGTGACCCGCTATTCGCTTATGTAGCGACGTTTGCTTATCGTCGCGCCCCTCCCCTGTTATCTCTCACGCCATTCCAAAATCATCCTTTTTTAACCACACTTCTCAGTGAAATTTTGGTGCTTGCTCTGAAAATAGTGCTGAGTCAAAAACCAAGTATCACTTAGCCATTCGTCAAATTGCCAATTTTCATAGAGACTCTGTGGTGAAAATCAGACTACAATCACGCGCTAAATTTGAGGAAAAACAGGAGAGATAACCCATCATGACGGAGAAATATAATCCCCGTGATATAGAAACAAAATGGCAAGAACGCTGGGAGAACGATAAGCTGTATCACTCTGACGTGGATTGGACGCGCCCCAAGCATTATGCCGTGACGATGCTGCCCTATCCATCTGGCGATTTGCACATCGGGCATTGGTTTGCCATGACCCCTTCGGATGCTCGCGCCCGGTGGATGCGGATGCGCGGCTATAATGTGATGTTCCCGATGGGCTTTGATGCGTTTGGGCTGCCCGCTGAACAGGCGGCGATTTCGCGTGGCATTCATCCTTGGAAATGGACGTATGCCAATATTGAACGGATGCGAATCCAGTTACGCAGCATGGGCGCGATGTTCGATTGGCGGCGCGAGATGGTGAGCAGCACGCCCGAATACTACAAATGGACGCAGTGGTTCTTCAAAAAATTCTACGAGAACGGACTGGCGTATCGTGCCGAAGCCTTGGTCAATTGGTCGGACGCGCTGCAAACTGTGTTGGCAAATGAGCAGGTCATTGATGGCAAAGATGAGCGTTTGGGGCAACCCGTCATCCAAAAGATGATGACGCAGTGGTTCTTTAGATATACGCGCTACACCGAAGAACTGCTGAAGTTCGACAAAATTGATTGGCCCGAACCCATCAAAATCATGCAAACCAACTGGATTGGGCGCAGCGAAGGTGCATTAGTCACCTTCCAAACGGAAACGGGTGATGCGATTGAAGTCTTCACCACGCGCCCCGATACATTGTGGGGAGCAACTTTCATGGTGTTAGCGCCGGAGCATCCCTTGGTGGAAAAAATCACCACCGATGAGCAGCGCAATACAGTAAATGCCTACAAAGCGCAAACGGCAAAATTCACCGAGATTGAACGCACATCTGAAGACCGCGAAAAAACGGGTATCTTCACAGGCGGCTATGCCATCAATCCTGTCAATAAAGCCCGCATTCCAGTGTGGATTGCCGATTACGTCATGATTACCTACGGCACGGGCGCAATTATGGCAGTGCCATATGGCGACCAACGCGACTTTGATTTTGCCCGCAAAAACCATCTGCCGATTATTGCAGTAGTGCGCCCCGAAGGCAGCGATGAAACGCCCGACCCCGCCACCATGACCGAAGCCTATGCCGGAGCAGGCATGATGGTCAACAGCGGCGTAATTAACGGTATCCTGCATAATGGCGAAAAAGGGCGCAAGAGTCCGGCAATTTCAGCAGCGATTGACTACTTGGAAAAAGAAGGCATCGGCAAAGAAAAAATCAATTATCGCCTGCGCGACTGGTTGATTAGCCGGCAGCGGTATTGGGGCAGCCCGATTCCGATGATTCACAAAACCGATGGCACTGTTGAGGCTCTGCCCGATAGCGAACTGCCCGTGACACTGCCCGATGATGCCGATATGAAAGCCAAAGGCAATCCGCTGGCGAATCATGCTGGTTTCGTGAATACCAAAGATGCCAATGGCAACCCTGCCCGGCGCGAAACCGATACGATGGATACGTTCATGTGTTCGTCGTGGTATTTCCTGCGCTACTTATCGGCACATTACGACAGCGCCCCTTTCGACCCGGAAGAAGCCGCGTATTGGCTGCCGATTGATGTGTATACAGGCGGTGCAGAACATGCCACGATGCACCTGTTATATGCCCGCTGGTTCGTGAAGGCGCTGCGCGATTTGGGCATTTTTGATGAAACCATCGAAATCATGCGCGATAACGGGCGCGACGTGAACGGCATTCTGGATGAACCCATGCTGCTGTTACGCAATCAGGGGCAAGTGTTGGGCGCAGAACGCCAAGGGGATTTTGTGCTGTGTTCCGGCAATTTCCAAGGTGAAAAATTCTTTGCAAACCGTGTCGAAGTCATCGAATGGAATGCAGTGCCAGCCGGCTTCCAAGGTGTTGTCGGCGAAATTATGGGGCGCACCGAAAATATCCTGCGCGTCGGGTCGGGCAGCACCACCACCTTGGTAGAAATCCAGCCCAATGCCGAGATTATCATCCCCAGTATCGAAGGCAATGGCAACGTCAACCAGTTAAAACATCATCTGGAAATCCAGCGCATGTCCAAGAGCAAGGGCAATGTGGTCAACCCGGATGAACTGGTGAATGCGTATGGCGCTGATACGGTGCGTGCTTATCTGATGTTCGGCTTTGATTGGCAAAAAGGCGGTCCTTGGAGCGATGAACAGATTATTGGTGTGGTGCGCTGGCTGAACGATGTGTGGGAGATTGTGAATACCAGCATCCCCAAGGGCAACGCTGGCAATGCCAAAATTGAGCGCCAAGTTGAGCGCCGTATTCATCAATCTATCGAAAAAGTCAGCAACGGGCTGGAAAAATTCAGCTTCAATACCTGCATCGCTGGCTTAATGGAAGTGCGTAACGAATTAAAAGCCGCGCTGCGTGCCAATGGCTTAAGCCAAAAAGCCTTTGATACTGCCGTGAATGCTTATCTGCGGCTGATGGCACCCTTCACGCCGCATATTGCCGAAGAATTATGGTATCGCGCCGGGTATGTCTACAGCATCCATAAGCAAGAATGGCCTGTGTACGATGCTGAATTGGCAAAAGAAGACACCGTATCGTTAGTGATTATGGTCAACGGCAAACCCCGCGAAACTATCAGTATTCCCGCCGAAACGACCCAAGCCGAAGCCGAAGCGTTGGCGTTGGCAAGCGACAGCATCAAACGGGCGCTGAACGGCACTGCCCCGCAGCGCATTGTCTATATCGCAGGCAAAAAAGGGCAAGAACCCAAAGTCAATATTGTCATTCCACAAGCATAACAAGTAATTCATGATGGGCGATTCTAACCGAGTCGCCCGTGCTTGATATTACAAAAAACCGACCCAATATTTGGAAAACTCAACCTTCTGTGCCGCATCTTCCGCACAACACATTTATTCCTGATAGATTTATCATCAGAAAATCGCTTGTTTTATTACCTTTTATTACACAAAATCACGAAGTGGTGTAAAATAGTATCAATCGTCGTGCAACCCATTACAAGGGACGGGGAATTTGAGGAATAATCGTCATGTCTGCCTCTGAACGCTTAAAAAAATGGTTAGAAGTACTGCGCGAACCCGATGCTGAAATGAGCAAAATCGCCGCTGATAAATTGGGCGAATTGGGCAGCCCTGATGCGGTTAATGATTTGATTCAGGCATTAGAACGCCGCACTGCAACGGTGGCAACTGCTGCGGCATATGCATTAGGACGCATTAGGGATAAGCGGGCTGTGCCAGCGTTGGCGAATGCCCTGCTGACGCATCAAGATGTCGTGGTGCAGACGGCGGCGGCTTATGCCCTTGGTGACATCAAATCATCGGATGGGATTCCGGCACTCAAACAAACCATTCAGGAATACCTGAAGACCTTTCTCAATGACCACTATAGCCTAACACGCGGCTACAAACGCGGGTTATTCACCACCAGCATTGATGCGCTCAAACGGATTGGTACTCCCGATGCCTTGCGCTTCGCCCAAAAAGCAGAAAGCCAAGCGAAGTAACATTAAGCGTCATGATGAGGGCTATATGCATAACATGCGATAAAACCGGACACTATTATCATGTCCGGTTTTTTTATTTTTAGGACTTGCCTAATTCTTCACCGGGGTGAAAGTATTGGATTGCGAGGATTAAACGCCCCAAACGCAGTTCGTCATGGTTTCGCAGCAAGCGTAATTCTTTGGGATGTAATTTTTGCCCATTAATAAATGACCCATTGGCACTGCCCAAATCATACACTTGAATTGTGTTATCGCTGGTTTCGTAACGCAGTGCTAGGTGCAACCGCGAAACACCCAAGTTCGCACCATCAGCATCGTTCAAATCCACATCCGGGCGCATGGCGCTGTTATCGGCACTGCGTCCAATCACCAATTCATGCTGGCGTAGCTGCGGACGCAATTCATACGCCAAACCTGTATCGCGCACCGTCAGCACCAATACCGAATCAGAACCAAAAAATTCATCGCTGAATAAACGTTCTGTGGCATCAGCAAAATGGCGCGTGGCTTGTTCCGTTGCCCCTAAATCTAACAATTGCCCACACGCATAACAAAAGACATCCGCAGCGCGGTTTTTACGTCCACAATGACGACATTCGACCCACATAGTCCCCCCGGCTTCATTTGTTGCGGTTGCTGCTGGTTTGATAGGTTTAATTACCGATGATTTCTTAGGTTGGGAAGCATCCGGTATGGTGAGAGCATGGTCTTTTTCCCAGTGGCGCAAGTGGGCTGCCAAGTCTTCTTTATCTTGGGTCGTGAACGATTCCACGTAGGGACGCAGCGCCCGTAATGCCTCTTTTGCATCCAGCCCGTTTTGGCGCATTCGGACATATTCTGCCAAGACTTCATCCACTGCACTCATTGGATTATCCTCTCGAACAAACTCATCATTACTAATTATTACACATTTTTAACGATTCGCAAGAGGTGTATAGGCAAATCATCTAAAAATAGTTATAGTCATTTCAAGAAAATTTGCAACTTCTGAAAGAGGTACTGTATGCAACAAGGTATCATTTCCATAACTATTGAATATTGCACGGCTTGAAACTACACACCCCGCGCCGTCAGTTTGACGGACGAACTTCTAAAAGAACGCGAAATCGAATATTTCATCAAAGAATGGCGGCTCATTCCGTCCAGTGGTGGCAAGTTTGAAGTATCGGTCAACAACGATTTAATTTTCTCCAAAAAAACACTCGGACGCCATGCCGAATCGGGCGAAATCCGTGACAAAATCCTGAAAGTGCTGGATACCCTGCGTCCGCCCGATTTTAAACTGCCCGAAAAAGATTGACCATTTTTTGTCGGTTGTGTGACAATGGCACAACCGACAACCTTTGCCCAAAAGTTAGAAAATTCATATCAAAAAATCCGGTGGCAAGCCGTATAGCGATAGTCA
>JALHOR010000114.1 GCA_022842885.1 Anaerolineae bacterium | reverse complement strand
CATTGTCAGTATTGTTAGTCAGCCCCGACATTATTTTAACATGAATAGCAGATTAATCACCGTCATTTGTTATCAATTTTTGGGTGATAAAAGTTACACATCATGACTGAACGATGCTTTTGGGTTAGCGATTTAGCACCGAATCCACCAAATTCGCTGTGCTGTAATCCAACGATTCGCCCAAATTATGCTATGATGAAACAAAGCGACTGACTGATATAGCCCCGGTGAGAAGGGATTCCATGACCGAGAAACAGTCTGTAAAAAATGTTGAAACTCGCGCTGTAGAAAATTTCCTGAAGGCAGTGTATGTGCTGCAACAAAATTTACCTCATGGCGAAGACCGAGTCTCGACCAATGCCCTTAAAGATGCTTTGCAAAAATCCGCACCTTCCGTTACGGATATGGCACAACGCTTGACTGAATCCAAGCTGATTGATTATGAAAAATATTATGGGGTACGCCTGACGGAAACCGGCAGCGCGATTGCCCTAAAAATTATTCGGCGGCATCGCCTCATCGAACTATATCTGGTCAGCGAACTCAGCTATGCGCTGCACGAAGTTCATGACGAAGCTGAAGAATTAGAGCATACGGTTTCTGACCGCTTTATCCAAGCCATTGCCGAAAAATTGGGCAACCCTCAATTTGACCCACACGGCGACCCTATCCCCGCGCCAGATGGCACCATTCAATCGCGTAACCTGCAACCTTTGTCCGAATTAGCACTCGCTACCCCTGCGCGTGTTTCACGCTTGATGGCAGAAACGCCCGATAAATTGCAACATACGCTGGATAGAGGGTTTACCCTCAACACCATTGTGGAAATTGTCGCGCGTGACCCCTTTGAAGGTCCCTTGACCATTAAGTTACATGATGGGCAAACCATCATCGGTCATACGCTTGCGGCTGTGATTCTGGTGGAAGTGGTGGGGTGAGTGAGACAAATTCGGGCAAATTTTAGCCATGAATGAAAGGAACAATACGTATCATGCTCAAGCGACTTTACGTAGATAATTTTCGTAGTCTGGTCAATTTTGAATTCAAACCCGGTGCTATCAATTTATTGCTTGGCGAAAACGGCAGCGGCAAATCTACGGTGTTTGAAGTTTTGTGGGGATTGCGTGATTTGATTGTCAATAGAGGCAATATACCGGATTTCTTTGGATATAAAACACTCACTCGCTGGCAAACGTTATCTGTTCAAACTTTTGAAATTGACTTGAAGACTATCAACGGTCTCTACAAATACCGATTGACTATCAATCAAATTGACGAAGATAATGAACCGCTTATCCAATCAGAAAAATTAGTTTTAGAGGAACAAGTTCTGCTAGATTACGACGGAACCCACGTTCAACTTTTCTCTGATTCGGGTCAGCAGATTTCTATTTATCCGTTTGCACCTTCGCAATCTTCTTTATCGTTGCTGCCAGAACGAAACGACAATACAAAGCATATCGCTTTTAGGAATTATATTTTTCAAATTTTGATTGTCGCACCGCAACCTACTATGGATTCTGAAAGTAGAATCGAAGTATCTTATCCAAATCCAGAATTATCTAATTTCGTAAATTGGTATCGTTATCTAGTACAAGATACAGGATTTTCTGCCAAGCTAAATTTGGACTTAGCAGAAGTGCTATCTGATTTTGATGCCCTTATATTGGACAATGTTGGACGTAGCGAAAAATTATTGCGAATACGGTTTAAAGAAAACGGTAAAAATCGAATTATGTATGATTTTGATGAATTATCTGACGGGCAAAGGATGCTTATTATGTTATACACGCTACTCAATTTGACTGAGCGCGATGGCATGGATAACCTAATCCTATGCATTGATGAGCCGGATAATTTTGTGGCACTTCGGGAAATTCAACCTTGGTTAGGTGCCTTGCATGACAAGTGCATTGATAGCGATATACAAGTCATCATTATTTCGCATCACCCTGAGACGATTAATTATTTGCTCATGCCTTCAGCAATGCAAATTGGCTATTGGTTTGAACGCAATAATATACAAGCCACGCAGATTAAAATAATTAATACTAAAACAGAGCAAAACGAATTACTCGTTTCTGAGTTAATGGCACGGGGATGGTTTCCCAATGCCTAATCAATATACCCAAATCATTCTTCTATGCGAAGATTTACAACAAGCCGTATTTGCCAGAACTTTTCTTATTGAATACTACGGAATTCATTATAGGCGTATTCGTATTGATTTTTCCTCGGCAGGGAAAGGCGCAGCAGAACAATTTGTGCGTGAACACCTCCCTGCTGAAGTTGCTAAATACCGCAACCGCAAAGATATTCGTATCGCCCTTGTGGTTATTACTGATGCAGACACATTAGAACCCCTAGAACGTCGCACTACTTTAACTCAAAAATTTAAAGAGCAAGGGATTGATACGCCCCAAGCCAGCGAAAGGATTGCGATTTTCATCCCCAAACGCAACATCGAAACATGGATTTATTTTCTTTTAGGCAAAGCAGTGGATGAAGATAAAGATTATCCCCATTTGCAAGAGCGTGAGAGTGATTGCAATAAGGCAGTCAGAAAATTGGCACAGAATTGCCGCAAAAACTTTCAGCTAGATCCCAATGCCCCACCTTCGCTCAAAGAAGCCTGCGAGGAATTAAAACGCATTCCACGTTTCGACGACTAAAATTCCCTACATCCTAAACACCCCAAACTGCGTTGCTATCGTTGGTTTATTCAGGCAGGCGCTTAATGCTAATCCCAACACGCGGCGGGTTTGCGCTGGGTCGAGGATGCCGTCATCCCACAGGCGGGCGCTGGAATAATAGGGGCTGCCTTCGCGCTCATATTTTTCTAGAATCGGGCGCTTAAAATCATCTTGTTCTTCCAGCGCCATATCGGGTTTATGCTCACGCGCCAGTTGGTCGCGCTTAATCGTCAGCAGCACATTTGCTGCTTGTTCACCACCCATCACGCTAATGCGGCTGTTGGGCCACATCCACAAGAAGCGCGGCGCATATGCCCGCCCACACATGCCATAATTGCCCGCACCAAAACTGCCGCCAATCACAATCGTTAATTTTGGCACGGCGGCATTCGCTACGGCATGAACCATCTTCGCGCCATCTTTGGCAATGCCCCGGTTTTCGTATTCGCGCCCAACCATAAACCCCGTGATGTTTTGCAAAAACAATAAGGGGATATTGCGGGCTGTACACAGTTCGATGAAATGCGTGCCTTTCAGCGCCGATTCACTGAATAACACGCCGTTATTGCCAATAATCCCCACAGGATAACCTTCAATACGAGCAAAACCTGTGACCAATGTTGTGCCGTAATTCGCCTTAAATTCCCGAAAGCGACTGCCATCTACCAAACGAGCAATGACTTCACGCACATCGTATGCCTCGCGGAAACTGGTGGGAATAATGCCGTATAAATCTTCAGTAGGGTATAAGGGCGCTTCTGGCGGCTGAACATCCAAATCAATGCGTTTTTTGGTATTTAAAGTTGCCACAATGCCGCGCAAAATTTCCAACGCATGGTCATCATCTTCGGCGTAATGGTCGGCAACGCCAGACACATGGGTATGCACATACGCGCCGCCCAAATCTTCCGCAGTAACTTCTTCGCCCGTTGCCGCTTTAACCAACGGCGGACCCCCAAGAAAAATCGTCCCTGTGCCTTTGACAATCACTGTTTCATCAGACATTGCCGGCACATAGGCGCCGCCCGCGGTGCAACTACCCATCACACACGCAATTTGCGGAATCCCGGCGGCGCTCATCACTGCCTGATTATAAAAAATACGCCCAAAATCATCGGCATCGGGAAAAACTTCATCCTGCATCGGCAAAAATGCGCCGCCGCTATCCACCAGATAAATGCACGGCAAATGATTTTCCAGCGCGATTTGCTGCGCCCGCAAATGTTTTTTCACCGTCATCGGGTAATACGACCCGCCTTTGACCGTCGCATCATTGGCAATAATCAGCACCTCACGCCCACTCACACGCCCAATACCCGTTACAATGCCTGCTGCTGGTGTGGGGTCAGGGTACAATTCCCATGCGGCAAGCGGTGCAATTTCCAAAAATGGCGCACCAACATCTAGCAATTTATCTATTCGGTCACGCACAAACAATTTACCCTGTTCGCGGTGGCGCTGTTGATAGCGAGTGCCACCCCCTTCCCGGATTTGCGCCAACCGTTCCCGCAGTTCATGCGCTAAAGCCCGATTATTGGCAAGATTGCGCTGAAATTGCTCATCGGATGAATTAATGTGTGTTTCCAGAATATCCAGCATCATAGTATTCCAAACTCATTGATATAGCGTTATTCTAGCGGCAAGTCAGCAATTGGACTACTCAGCAAATCCAATTCGATTCGTCTTTATTATTACCCAACAACTACAAATAACCTGATACTACGATTTCTACTACTATTTATTGTCATTTTTCGTTATTATAAAGAGATTGTTTTCCAAATTGTTATGACTATTGATGGATGCACCTGTCAGGAGAAGGGCGGATATGACGCCGCAGTACAAGATGACCCGCCTCACTTTGGATGATTTTAAGAGGATGATTCAGGGCAAAAAAGTGGTACTCATTTATCCCCGTATTGCCTATCGGAATATTTTTTTGGCATATTTTTTACAAAGCACACCACAAGGATTTTTGTATTATTCTAGCCCCGAGGGAATAACCACTGTGCGCGATTGGTTGGGACAATTGGTGCTAGACTTGCCAAAGATTGCGGCAGGTTTTGGCAGCCAATTAGCGCCACTAATCGCCACAGCACCACCCGCTGAACTAGGCAATGCATTAGCCGCTGATTTAATGGCGGTGTCAGTTCGTCCAGTGACGTTATATCTGGATGAGGTGGATCGCATATATCAGGACAAAGATTTCCAAGTCTTCATGCGGTCTTTAGTAGCTGCCTTGCCCGATGATATGCAACTTGTGATTAATGCCCGTGTGCTGACGTATTACCCCTGGATTGAGATGGTAGAACAGCAGCAAGTAGCGGTTCTGGGAACACAGTTTCGGCGTAATGAACTCATTTTTACCCAAAATGGCGTTATTCAGCCACAAGTGGAGATTTATGCCTTTGGTCAGGGCGAAACATGGGTGAATGGCTACCGGATTGAAAATTGGGATGGGGCGCTGCCCCGCAATCTATTCTTTTATTTTGTGGATAATGCCTTAGTAACCCGCGACCAAATTTTTGAGACGTTCTGGAACAAGCTCAAGAAAAAAGATGCCACCAATGTTTTCCATGTGACCAAACGCAAAATTTCTGAGCGCATTGGCGAATTTTTGCCCGACCCCACCGAGGCTGAACTCACCAAATTTGCGGGCAGTTTTTATGTGCCAAGCAACCGAATCACCCGGCATTATGATGTGGAAGATTTTGAAGATGCCCTAGAAAAAGCGCCGCTGGCAGAATCCGACGCTGAACAGGAACATCTCTATCGTCGCGCCATCGCGCTGTACCGCGCACCTTTCCTGACCGGGATTGATATGCCGTGGGTTGTGGAACGGCGCAAACGTTTGGAAGCGATGTTTGTAGATGCGCTCATTGGCATTGGGCAATTGAAGATGAAACAAGAACAGTATGCCGCGGCATTGGGCTTTTTTACGCGGGCGCTCAAAGAAGCCCCGCGCCGCGAAGATATTCATCGCCAAGTCATGTTGACCTATTGGCAATTGGGGCGCAAAGCCGATGCTATTCAGCAGTATCGCTTGTTGGAGATGTATCTGGCACAGACGATTGGTATTCGTCCATCGCGGGATACCCGTGACCTGTATGAACAATTCATTCAGGAATCTTAAACGCACCTTCAGACGCGGCATCACAATCGCATTCGTCAGCATTCGCCCCTATAATAGCGGTAGATAAGTTGACTAGGTAACAGGCGATTTGTTTTAATGTCTCAATCATCACGCCAAGCTGCGGATAAGCAGCGTAACCGCCCAACTCCGGCAACCTCCAGCACACCCCCTGACCATATTGGCTTGTTGGTGGCAGCCTTGGTCATGATGGGCATCGGTTGGTTTGGCTTATATCAATTGGTCACGACCACTCTGCCGCGCATCGGTGGCGAATTGTGGTTATTTTTTATCTTGCTGCTGATGGCAATCACGGGTACAGCGATTCCCGTTGTGCGCTATATCAATGTGCGCTTTACGCCGCTAGATATAGAAGTGCCGCCGGGTGGTGTGATTGTGCGGCAAAGTGTCTGGATTGGGCTATTTGTTGTAACCTGTGCTTGGTTGCAAATTCCCCGCGTATTATCGCTGCCGTTGGCGGTATTTTTGGCAGTGGTGTTGATAGTTGTTGAAATATTTTTGCGTTCGCGTGAATTGGCAGCAGAACGGGACTCTTTCGCCTGATATGACGCCCCAAGATTTGCTGCGCCAATTGCCGGCGGTAGATAAACTGCTGAATACGGATGCGGCGGCTGACCTCATCGCGCAATACGGGCGCGACAATGTGGTCGAAATGCTTCGGGATATTTTGGCAGAACTTCGCGCTGAACTTTTAAATGGTCATGAGCATATCCCCGATATTGTGACGCTGGCAGCCAAGCACCTTTCTTCTGATTTTACGCCGACATTGCGCCCTGTGATTAATGCTACGGGCATTATTCTCCACACCAATTTGGGGCGGGCATTGCTCTCCAAAGCGGCGCAACAAGCCGTTTTTGACATTGCTGGGCAGTACAACACGTTGGAATTTAATCTTGAATCCGGCAAACGAGGCAGTCGCTATCTCCATGCCGAAGACCTGCTGAAAACCATTACTGGAGCAGAAGCGGCGCTGGTCGTCAATAACACAGCGGCAGCATTGGTCTTGTTATTAGCGGCGTTGGCACAGGGCAAAAGTGTCATCGTATCACGCGGGCAACTGGTCGAAATTGGTGGCGGGTTTCGTATCCCGGAGATTATGGCGCAAAGTGGCGCGACTCTCGTGGAAGTGGGAACCACCAATCGCACGCGCATCAGCGATTTTACGCGAGCAATAGACGCCAATACCGCGCTGCTCATGCGGATTCATTCATCGAATTTCCGGCAAATTGGCTTTGTCGAACAACCCGAATTAGCCGAATTAGCGGATGCCGCACATCAAAAAAATCTCTGGCTAGTGGATGATGTCGGCAGCGGCGCATTCTTGGATACGTCTGCCTATGGCTTGGCAAAAGAGCCGCTAGTGCAAGACAGCATTCGGGCAGGGGCGGATTTAGTAGCGTTCAGCGGCGATAAATTATTAGGTGGACCCCAAGCAGGCATTTTGGTTGGCAAAAAAACGATTATCGAAAAACTTAAACAACATCCATTGGCACGGGCGTTGCGTGCCGATAAATTATGTTATGCAGCACTCGGCGCGACATTAGACCATTATCGCAAAAACGATGCTATCCAGCACATTCCGTTGTGGCAGATGATAGCGCGACCTATCGCTGATATTCAGCGAACAGCGCAGCGGTGGCAAACCATTTTAGGCGGGGAAGTGATTACAAGTGAATCAGCAGTGGGAGGTGGTAGTTTGCCGGGCGATACGCTGCCGACGTATGTATTGGCGCTCGCAGTGGCTGCACCGGATGCTTTTATGGCACAACTCCGCGCTGCCGAACTGCCCATCATTGCCCGTATTGCCGAAGGACGTATCTTGTTCGACCCGCGCACCGTGTTGGCAGAACAGGAAGAAATTTTAATCACAATTCTCAAACGTTTGCTGGCAAAAGCCTAAGATTGCCTAGAATCAAAAACACCCAAAATTAGTTGGGTGTTTGTTTTAATAAACGATTTTGAAATAACTTTAATTGACCTAACTATACTCCACATGTTAAGAATTTGTCAAGCACTTCTTTAAGAATTGGTGAGGAGAAATGTATATTTTGCACAAATTGAACTAGAATGATTTGTGAAAAAACTCACAGCTTATAACGGAAAAGACGATGATGCCCGATTATGATGTGATTATTGTGGGTGGGCGCGTAGCTGGGTCAACCTTGGCGGCGCGGTTAGGGCGTGCTGGTTTGCGCGTGCTGCTGCTGGAACGCGGTGAATTTCCCTCTTTGCCTGCCGTGTCTTGCCCCATTATTTATTCTCCGACGATGAAACTGCTGGATGAAATTGGCGCGGACGAAAGTGCTTATGCCCATAACACGCCCAAAATTCATCACATGGTCACGATTACCGATACTTATATGAGCAAGGTCGGGATTCCGGCGGCGCATGGGCGCGATTATGCTTATGCGGTTGACCGAGCGCGATTTGACGCGGCATTATGGGATACAGCGGTACAAAACCCGCATGTCGAAGGGCGGCAAAATTTCGCTGTGACGGATATTTTGGTAGAAGATGGTCAAGTCATTGGTATCGTGGGCAAGCCTAAAGAGGGCGAAACACAGCGCATTACTGCCCGGCTTGTTATTGGTGCGGATGGGCGATTTGGCATTGTGGCGCGTAAAATGCAGGCGCAAGACCGCGACAAAATGGAGGCGCAGCCCACTTCGATTTATTATGCCTACTGGCGGAATGTTGCCCCGCTGGATGCTGCCGGCGCGAGTGCGGCGGCGTATGATGCTCCGGGACGCTATGGTTATCTGGTGATGGATAGCGCCGATGGTCAAACGGTGGTTGCCGTTGAAGGACGCAGCGATGAAATTGACCCGGATGGCAAAGATATTGAAACATTTTATTCGCGCTTGCTACGGCGTAACCCCAAAGTCTGGGCGCGTTTAAACGACGCTGAACGTATTACCAGCGTGCGCGGAATGCGAAATATTGGCAATTGCTACCGGCAGCCGGGTGGCGCAGGTTGGGCATTGGTGGGCGATGCTTATTTCCAGAAAGACCCGCTAGACGGGCAAGGCATTTATGATGCTGTGATTACCAGCAAAATTTTAGCGCAGTATGTGCGCCGTTGGTTCAAAGAAGACATCACTTGGGATGAGGTGCTGGCAAAATATGACGAAGATGCCCGCATCAAAACCTATGGCACGTATCGCATGTTGCAAACCCGCATTCGCTCGACGTTTTATTCTGATGTGCCATTGCCCGAACCATTTGCCCGCTGGTTGGCAGAAGATGACCACATCAAAGACCTGCTTGGCAAAACTTTAACGCGCCAACTCCCTGCCGATTTGGTGGCATTGATTGGTTATCCGGTAGCATTGGGGGCAATTGCGCGTGGCGGCATCAAAGAAATTCAGCAAAAATTGCGGGCGAAACTGCCATTTTAGGTGAAAAGTGCTGAAACAATAGCGATCAGCGTTCAGCACTCAGCTTTAGTCGCACTCAAGTTCAAAATGAATGATTTTTCGTAGGGGCGAGGCATGCCTCGCCGCTAACCCAAAAAATTGATTTTTGAAATAATGCCTATTCTTCTTCTGCCACCGACACTACGCGGAAACCAATATGATGATCCTGATAGGTAGGCGAGTCTTCATAGTGGCGATATGCCGACCGGGCGACAAACGGATTAGCGCCCCACCAACCGCCTTTTTCCACCTTGCGCGAGCCTTCTTCGGGACCGGTGGGGTCATCGCGTTCACTTTCAGAGTAATATTCGCGCCCTAGCCAATCCTGCACCCACTCCATCGCATTGCCCGCCATATCATGAGCGCCCACCCAACTGATGCCATCGGGGTAACTGCCTACGGATTTCAGACCTTCACTATCCACCACATTTGCCAATTCTGGTTGCCAATCATTGCCCCAAGGATAAATCCGTGCTTCGGGTCCACGGGCGGCAAATTCCCATTGTGCTTCTGTGGGCAAGCTGCCGCCGCGCCATTTGGCATACGCATCGGCTTCGTACCAAGTGATGCACACTTGTGGGAAATCATCCTGATTATCTTCGACACATTGCAGCGGCATTTTTTCAATATCTTGAAATTGTAGCCACTGCCAGCCATTGTCTGACCAGTATTCTTGTGTGGTATAGCCATCCGCTTCCACAAAAGCACGGAATGCCGCCACTGTCACTTCATATTTGTCTATCCAATAGCCTTTGGTCAGGCAAACTTCATGCTGCGGTTGTTCATACGCGAATGCCTTTTGTGTCCATGCAGGCGGATTCTGTTCGTTCAAGGCAGCAATATCCTCTTCGCTCGACCCCATCATAAAACACCCTGCCGGAACATAGACTTGCTCAATGCCTGTATCATCTAGGCGGGTATCGCCAGCTTGCGGCATATCATCCTCCTGTGCGAGCGCATAAAACGGAACAACAAATAAACAAGCCAATAAACACAATTTTAAAAAACGGGATTGCATCTGATTATCCTTTAGGTGAAATAAGAAAAATTGCCGTCTTTGACTTAACCATGTTTTTATGAAGATTTGATGTTTTTAGCGGAAACTTTTTGCCACCCATTTTCGTTATGAGAAAGTACAATCGCAGCAACATTCTGATACAGCTATAACACCTGAAGGTATCCCATGTCTGAAAAAATGAAACGCAATGACTTCGCTCGCCCCGATGGGCTGTTGTTTATCATCGCCTATTTTGCGCTCATTGCCATCATCGGTGAATTTGGTGGCGTATTTGTGTTATTGGTACCCCTGCCCCATGCCATTGAAATGGCGCAAGGGGACAGTTTTTTCATGGGGGGCGTCGCAGCCATCATTATCACTGCTGTTTTCAGTTTCTTTTTGGGCAGCGCGGCGCTATGGTGCATTCGGGGGCTGTGGTTAGGCAAAGAAAGTGGTCGCGCTCAGACCATCGCTTTTGCGCTGGTACTCGCATTTTTTGCGTTGGCATCTATTCCGGTACTAATAGAGAGTTTAGACAGCGGATTTGAACGCGATGTGCCTGTAGGAACAGCTATTAGCATGGTCATTGCCAGTGGATTGACCGTGTGGTATTTGCTACGCCCGCATGTGAAGGCGTATTTTGGGCGATAATACATCATCGGTTACTTGATGTCGTTTGCTCAGTGCGGCTTAACAGCTTTGCGGCGTAATTCACTTTGCGTCAACAAAAGCACAGCGATAAGAATCAGCCCTCCACCCAACAGTGTTATTGGGCGGAGGATTTCATCAAGCCACACTATACCGAGTATAACGGTAACAACAGGTTCTAACGTGGAGACCATCGCCGCATTGGTTGCTCCAATACGTTCCAAGCCTGCCAGAAAAGTAGCCACTGGTAGCACAGTCGCAATGATCACAATCGCAAGAATCGCCATCCAGCCCGTATGGGTAGCGGGAAGCTGCGGACCATTCAACAACATCAGAACGCCCGATGCGGTGCCTGCTGAGGTAAAAATAACCGTTGATGATTGGACAACACTCACCCGTTTCATCACCTGTGAACCCACAATGATGTATACCGAGTAAATGATTGCCCCTGTTATTGCCAATACGATCCCCAAAACTTGCCCACCTGCCGGATCAACTGTTAGGGCAGTCCCTATGAGAGCAATGCCGAGCGCAATAATCTTCATTGTTGTGATTTGTTCGTGCCGCAGTAAGATAGCAAGCAGTGTCACAAATACTGGATATAGGTACAAAAGCAGCGCCACCAAGCCTGATGAGGCATATTTCAATGCGGTCAAATAGGCTAGGGACTGAAACACATAGCCGACAGCCCCCATCCCTATCAATATCAACAAGGTTGACCCACGCGGCAGCACTTCTCGCCGGAGCATCAGCACCCCAAACATCACCAATGCTGCCAGAGAGAAGCGAAAAAATAGAATTGAATTGGCATCCATGTTATCTGCGTAGGCGTAGCGCCCAAACAAAGCCAGTGTGCCAAAACCTGCTGCTGACAACGCAACCAGCACAATACCCACTAAACGATTCACACTCTGTCTCCTAACGGCAACGCGCTAGGCTCATCAAACCAATTCACGTTGGTGTCAGCAAAAATTTTAGTGTGACTGTACCCATACCTCAGTCTGTTGTGAAAAGAGAATATGATAGCGCCACAACTCAGCTTAAGCCAATTTTCGGTGATTAATCCCCAGAGACTTCATCCATAATCAGCGCGTCCAGCATCTCATCAATCTGTGTAAATTTGACACGGGGGCGGGCAGTGCCTTCAGCGCGGGCTTGTTCCAGTTTATCTAGCGTCAACCAATCAGCATACGTTACATAACGCACGTTGCGTTCTTGCAACAACGCCTCCACATCTACTAAGGATTGTGTGGGCTGCCAATGCTTGCCGGCTGCCACATCTTCCAGCAGCATGTTCGCCGTTTCGATTGAATCCGGCTTATTTGTGCCGATGATGCCCGATGGTCCCCGTTTAATCCAGCCCGCCACATAATCCCCGATAACCTGTTCACTGCTGCCTTGTGCCGCCAGAACGCGCCCTTTGTCGTTGGGGATAATGCCCCATTTTTCATAAAATGGCACATCCCGCAGCGGCACACCCTGATACCCGACCGAGCGAAACACCAACTGCACCGGAATCGTCTCATACTGGTCAGTGGCACGCGGGCGAATCTCGCCTTTATCGGTCATATAGAGTTCGTTTTTGACGACTTTAATCGCTTCTACGCGGTCTGTGCCAATCAGTTCAACAGGCGATACCAGAAAGCGCATGATAATCTGCTTGGTTTTGCCCGATGCACCGCGTTTGGAATACTCGGTGAGGATGTCCACATTTTTGATGTCTTTTTTATCCACATCCGGCGACGATAAATAAGCCCGACTGTGTTCATCTATGATGACTTCGGACGGGTCAACGATGCAATCGGCATCTTGCATCTCGCCCAGTTCTTTGATTTCCGGGTTGGTGAAAGCCGCTTGTGCGGGACCACGCCGCCCCAACACATAAATCTTTTTGACGTTGCTATGCTTGAGGGCTTCTTGGGCAAAATCGGCAATATCCGTTTCATCGAGTTCTGCCTGCGTGCGGGCAAGAATGCGCGTCACATCCATCGCTACATTGCCCACGCCAATCACCGCCACACTGTCTACCGATAAATCAAACGATAGCTGGCGATAATCAGGATGTCCGTTATACCACCCGACAAACTCCGTCGCGGCATGGCTGCCGAGCAAATCTTCGCCGGGAATATCCAACCGTTTATCGGTTTGGGCGCCCACCGCATAAATCACGGCATGATAAAACTGTTGCAACTCCGCATGGGTAATGTCTGTTCCAAAATTAACATTGCCAAAAAAACGAAAGCCCGGTTTCGCAGCGATGCGGTCGTACACTTTGGTGACAGATTTAATTTTTTGATGGTCAGGCGCGACGCCGCCACGTACCAAGCCAAAAGGGGTTGGCAGGCGGTCAAACATATCGACCGCCACAGTCAGCGTTTTCTGGCTGACGAGGTGGTCAGCAGCGTAAAACCCTGCTGGACCTGACCCAATGATGGCGACGCGCAGCGGATTTTCGGGAGTGCCGGGATGGCTCATGGGCATATCTCTTTCGCTAAGAGGAATCGGGTGTACCAAAATGCACGCCGCCCATTATAACATGCAGAACAGGCGGCTTATCTGATAATCAGCTAAATTTTGGGGGACGTTTGGCACGAGCCGATGATTAGGCTTTTTGGATGGGAATCACCAAATCTTTCTTGAACGGTGTCAGCGATACGAGTTCGCCACTGTCGCTGACGATGCATAAATCTTCAATGCGGGCAGCGATGCCTTTATCGGGATAATACAAGCCGGGTTCAATGGTGACACAGTTCCCCACCAAAAAGCGGTCATCGTCACGCAAGTGGGTGATGGAGGGGCGTTCATGAACATTTAAGCCAATGCCATGCCCCAAACTATGTACATAGCCATCCAATGAGCCGGGTGTGCTGCGGGCGGTGGGATGCCCTTTGCCCTCAAAAAAGTCGAGAACAGCGGTTTGCATCAAAGATGTGGGTTTTTCGACGCCGAATGCTTCCATACTGATGTCAAACGCCGTCATCACATCGTCGTAAAGTGCCTGTAATGCGGGTGGGGCATAACCAATGCTCCAAGTGCGGGTGACATCATGATGATAACCGCCACCCAATTCGCGCGGGAATAAATCGAAGATGATGCTTTGCCCGGCTTTCAGGGCTTGGTCACTTTCACCGCGACTATGCGGAAACGCCGAATCGCGCCCCTGAGCAAAAATCATGTGGGTATCTTCTAATTCGACTTCCAGCAATGCCCGCCGGATAAAGCGTTTCACATCGCCAATCGTTAAAGCTGTGCCATCGGCTTTGATGACGGTTTCATCGGCATTAAGCGCGTGTCCGGCGATGAACTGCCACGTTTGGTCAAGCACAAGATTGGTGCGTTCTGCGACGGATTTTATGCGCTCAATTTCGGCAGCATCTTTGGTAATCATCGCTTCGGTAAACAGCGTTAAGCCTTTTTCGCCCACAAATTGATACTGGGGATAAGTCTCCGTGAGCATCTGATAATATTCCAAATATTGGTTAATCGCGCCCACGCCATAGATGCCAATTTTGCCCGTTTCCACACCGATGGCTTTTAGGCAGTTGCCCCAAAACAGGATGTGCGCCTTATCCAAATCTTTTTCGTCTTTGAGGATGTCCATATAGCCCAACTCGGCGTAAGTGCGCGTATCGAGTCCGCTTTTGCGCCCTTCTTCAATTTCCATACCATTCACCACGAGCAGCGGCTCGCCATCGCGTTTTTGCAGGATTAACCCGCCCGTGATAGCAGCACCATTGGTCACATAATCCCGGATGGCGCTGTATTCTTCCCCACCAGCGACAACAAAAGCATCTAACCCGCGTTTTTCCATCAGGCGCGGCAAATCGGATTTCATATGCTGTTTCCTTTTTAAAAATGTTTAAATGAAGACCGCCTAATTTAACCGCAAAGTTGGCAAAGATGCAAAGCCACCGGCCCCCCCAATTTTGTAGGGATTTCGACGCAATAAAATTGACAAATGATAAATCTATGATAGATTAACTATCAATAAACGATAGTAAAAATCTCATCTAGGTGAAAAATATGTTCTTAGGGTCCCGCAACCGTCGTCGGCGTTTGGGGTGGTTCTACGGTAATCGTCAACAAGTCAGCCGCACTCACGGGCAACTGCGGTTCTTCGCCGGGTCGCGGCGCATTGAATGGTCCGTAGGCAGTACCATCCACAACGAAAGCGAAAATTTGCCCCGCCGTCGCATCCAGAAAAAATGAACCGCTGTCGTACCGCTGGATGTTCATTGCCACACTTTGGCGCTCGGTCTGTGCATAGCCCAACGCTTCGCGCAGACCACTGACACTCATCCACACACTACCAAAATCGCCATCTGGCACTAATAAGCCCGGCGTTGGGGCACTGATGCCTTCGGTCGAGATAAATTCGGGCGCGGCGACAAACCAATACCGCCCTCTATCGCTGTTTGGCACGACTGCCCACACTTCGCGGGTATCGCGCCGCCAATAAATCGCGCCATTTTCAAAAATTTGTACTTCGCCAAAAAAGCCAAAATTCTCTTGGATGGGGCAACCGAGCGCCTGATTCACGGTAAAATCGCTCGCCCAAGTGTCCAAATAGACCGGATTGATGGGAATTGGGCAGCGGGTCGCATCGGCAGTGGGATTAAAACCGTTATTGCCATTGGCTTGGGGGGCAAACAAGGGCGCGTTAATCGGTGAAAAACCACCATCTTCACGCGGGGCTTCCCCGATAAAAATGCCTATATACGCTGTCGGCGTTGGAATCGGCGTTGGGGATAGCGGAATCGGCGTTGGGGAAGTGGCAGCACGAGTGGCGGCAATTTGCTCTGGGTTGGGCGTGGGCGAAATATAGGCAGTTGCCAAGACTTTCGCAATGACCACCGGGGTCAGCGTGGGTTCAGCGGGCGTGGCTGTGCAAGCGGCTAAGATAATTCCCAATATGCACCACACAAACACAGAGAACACCGACGTTTCACGGGGAAATTTTTCAGCACATGCCATTCGTTTGGTGCTATGCGCGGCGGATAGCTTGTGGTTGAATAATACCCAAAAATGAAAATGAAACGGCATGACGTATTTAATCCCTGATAATTTGCTGGATTTAACCCGCGAACTGGTCAGCATCCGGCAGAAACCCACCACCCAAGAACGCTTTAAAGCCTATCCGGCGTTGTTGCAGCAGTTTAATGTGCTGCTGGCAACCTGCACTGACCCCGTAATCTTACGTGGTGTCGTTGAACTCGACAATGGCTACTATCTGCTAGCGGGGTATCGGCAAGGTGTGATAGAAAAATGGCTCACCTATGAACGCACCCCCGAAGTGCTGCGCTTGTATGCCATGCAATTGCTCTTATTTGGCGATGTAGACGAATTTGGCGAAGCGGATACCGAGATAGATGAGCGCGTGGCAGCACTGGAACAAGAAGCGGAGATGTTGGAGAAAACAGGATAACAGCCTGCCAATGACTTTTAAATCATCCGCTAATTTGTGCAACTTGCATAATAATTTAGTGGCTTTCTCGCTGGCACAAGACTATAATTTCGTGGTGATGGCTTTATGCCACCGTGAGATGTTTTATGAAAAATGCTTAAGGAGCATCGGTATGAAAAAAGTGTTATCTTTCGTCCTCGCACTGACGTTGATTGCCGGCATGTTCGGCGTCGTGGCAGCGCAGGATGCCAGCGGAGAACTGGAAATTTTCTCTTGGTGGACAGGCGGCGGTGAAGAAGCCGGTCTGAACGCTTTGATTGCGCGTTTTAGTGAATTATATCCCAATGTCACCATTGTGAACTCAGCAGTGGCGGGTGGTTCTGGTGTCAATGCCCGTGCCGTTCTGACCACCCGTATGCTCGGTGGCGACCCGCCGGATACATTCCAAGTTCATGCAGGCGAAGAACTGAATGCGTTGTGGGTAAATGCAGGTTTGATGGAACCGCTGAACAACATTTATGAAGCCAATGGCTGGCTGGAACAATTCCCGCAAGGCTTGCTCGACCTCATCACCGATGAAGAAGGCAATATCTATGTGGTGCCGGTCAACATTCATCGCTCTAACGTGCTGTGGTATGTGCCGTCGAAATTGGAAGAATGGGGCGTCACTGTTCCGGCTGACTGGAACGAATTTGTGACCACCACCTGCCCAACCCTACAAGCCGCTGGCGTCACGCCGTTGACTGTGGGTGAAAACTGGACTCAGGCACATCTGTGGGAAAGCGTCGCCTTGGCAGTGTTGGGCGAAGAGGCTTATAACGGGCTGTGGACGGGTGCAACAAGCTGGACTAGCCCCGAAGCCGTCGCGGTTTGGGACACTTTTGCTCAGGTGTTGGCGTGCGCCAATGACGATATGAACGCCCTCTCTTGGCAAGATGCCAGCAAACGAGTTGCTGATGGCGAAGCCGCTTTCAACATTATGGGTGACTGGGCAGCCGGTTACTTCTTGGTTGATTTGGCACTGACCCCCGGCGAAGGTTTCGGTTGGGCAGCCAGCCCCGGCACTGATGGCGTCTTCATGATGTTGTCGGACACCTTTGGTCAGCCCAAAGGCGCACCCAATGCCGCTGCTGTTCAGGCGTGGTTAGGTTTCTTGGGAACTGGCGAAGCACAAGACCTGTTTAACCCGGTCAAAGGCTCGCTGCCTGCCAATACCACCGCCGATATTACCAATGGCGAACTCTACAATGCCTACTTCCAGAGCGCTTATGAAGACTGGACGACCAACGCGATTGTCGGCAGCCAAGCGCATGGCGCAGTAGCACCGCCCGCTTTCAGCAATGGTTTCGCCAGCATCATCGCCAGCTTCCAAGCTGACCGCGATTCGGCGACTGCCTCTGCCAATACCGCAGTTTTGGCGCTGCAAACCGGCATGATGCAGTAATTTTTTACCGCTGGTTTAACAACAAAATCCTGCGGGGCGCTTGCTTCGCAGGATTTTTTATATCTGAAACTATATTATGATTTAAAGGATAGTGCTGTGGAACCAGAAAAAGACAAGC
>JALHOR010000113.1 GCA_022842885.1 Anaerolineae bacterium | reverse complement strand
TTGGCTGATTTGCGGTATGGTTGTCATGAGAAGGGGTACCTTTGTTATTTTGATGAACAAAAGTTTACCCCTTTTTCCTTAACTTGGTGCATATGGGGCTGAAAAAAGCCAGCCCACCTTGCGATTGCGATTCAGGCGTTCTTAAAATAGTCTCTTTAGCAGACTTGGTTGTTTGGCAGTCGGAAACTTTAGTTTCTGGCGGCATAATACCACGGCAATTGAATTTTGTGCCTAGTCCTCAGCACTCAGCACTTAGTCCTCAGCACTATTTACTTGATCTTCGCCCACTGTGCCGGAACTTTATCGCTGAATTGCAGTGTTTTTGCGCCCAAGAATGTGGCTAACGAATCAATGCTGGTGCGGATAGCCTGAACTGTCTCGGCATCGGCGGGAGCATTCGGTTCGGCATAAACGGCGTTGATGTGCAAGCAGTGTTGTTTGCGATTCATCAGCGGGTCAATTCTGCCGATGAGCGTATCCCCATGCAAAATTGGCAGCACATAATACCCATATTGGCGTTTATTCTGCGGCGTATAAATTTCAATCCGAAATTCAAAATCAAAGAGCATTTCCGTCCGTTTGCGGTCGCAAATCAGATTATCAAAAGGCGATAACAGCGTGGTTTTGGGTTGCCAGTTGCCTGCCTGAATTTGCTCTAACAGCGCAATATCCTCTTGATGCAAATACCAAACACCGGGCAAATTTTTATTGTTCTGGCGAATTTCGACTTTTTCCAGCGTGCCGTCTGCCAGCAGATGTTCCAGAATGCGCGGCAAATCGGGGTAACGCCCGCGAGTAAAATGCGCTTTGATATGGTCTATTCTGGCAACGCCCAAAGCACGAATGGCTTTTTGCGCTGACAACTGGACAACTTCAGATTCGGGTAATGGTGTGCGGGGCGTCCAATCCGGCAAACAGCGGTCTGCCAAATCCCAAAAGCGTTGGATTCCTTGCCGATGTGCCACCATAATCGCGCCACTGTGCCACAAATAATCTATCATGCGGCTAGCGTTGCGGGCAGAAGTCCAGCCCGACGACACCAATTCACCTTCAGTCTTGTCATCAAAATGGCGCGATGGCAAGGCACCTTTTTCCCGAAAGGCATTCAGCATGAAGTCTTTTAGCGGCACGGGCGAATGGGCATCTTCCTCTAGCCAACGCTGTATTTTCGCGCCCCAAGCGCCATCGCCGGGATACTGGTGCATCCAATGGGCATAAATCGGATAATCATCGGTGACAACCAACGATGCCATGTGCGCCCAATATTCAAACAATGCCTTGTCCTGATAAATCAGGCGGTCAACATCGGCACGCGCATACTGCCCCAAACGACTCCATAACACTAAGAAATGGGTTTTATCTACCGCGCTGATAGGGTCTAGCTGCAAACAACCGATTTCTTTAACGGTTTGCAGCATGTCCAGCGGTGGTATCCCCGTCAATTGCTGGCGGGCAATATTCAAACGGCGGGCATCAGTGATGGTCAATGGTCGAAGTGTGGTCATTCCAATTATCTCCTTGCGTAGAGCCATGAAGATAGCACTTTTGTTCGTTTTATGCAACAAACATTCGGAAATTTACTTGACCGAAATAAAACGCCACACTGCAAAAAGCGCCACCAGATTCAGTACAATTGCCAGCGCACAATTGGCGAACAAGCCAAATCCGAATAATACCGATGCCATTGGGGTAAAGATGGCACGCCCCAGTGTAACGGCTGTAACTAGCACGGTCATATACATCGCGCGGGATTGCGGACTCAGTTCGGTCGCCAGCGGAATAATCGAAACCACGGTGAGTTCAAATGTCAGATAGAAGAAAAATAGCCCCAACATCGCCAAATTCAAATCCACATAAGTGAAAGGCAGCAGCAAACAAGCCAAAATATTGCTGGCAGCCCCCACCATCACCAAGCGACGTTTGCCAAATTTATCCGAGAAAAATGTGACCAAGCCTTCGCCGCCTAATTCTGATGCGCCGATGACTGCCGCCGCAATTGCCAACGCTGCCAATTGAATGCCGAAGGTATCTTCAATCCAAGTGCTAAAGACAACATTCACCAATTGGTTCGCCGAACTCACGGAAAAACCCAAGACCAAGCCTGCCAGCGCCATGCGACTGTTGATAGCCGTGCGAACTGCCTGAAAAAATGCCACCCGTTCTACTTTGATTTTGTCATTTTCCAGCATGAACCAACTCACACCACAGCCAAGCGCAATCAACACGCCCAACACAGCAAATGGCACTTGCCAATTCGCATTGGCAATCAACCACGTCATGGCAGGCACGCCAATCAAAAAAGCGCCTGACCAGCCAAATTCCATAATGCCTAACATCATACCGCGTCGCTGATACGGCACTCTATCGCCGATGTATGCCTGCACTGCCGGGTCAAAGGCAATTTTGCCAATCGCGCCGATTAATAATGCCAATGCCAAGCCGATAAAATTGGGCAGGATAAAGACCATGCTCATGCCCAACATATACAGCGACAAGCCCATTAGAATCGTAAATTTTCGTCCGCGTCGTTCAGAAATTCTGCCTATGAACGGCGAAAGCAGCCCGAAAAATTGCATCAACGTTAGCACGCTGACGATGGCACTGGTTTCAACATTCACACCCCGCGCAAAGACGGGCAGCAGCGGATAAATCATGCGGACACCCGTATTAATCACGGTACGAATCACCGTCAGCACAGCGACCACAGGCAAAAAAGAAGATAGCGCCTGCTGTGAAGGCAAAGAGGACATAGGCGTTCAATTCGTTGCAAGATGGATAGATGTTCAGTATGGCACAGAAATGGGGGTTAGGCTATGACCATCGGGGTATCAGCAATTAGCTTTCAGCCATCAGCGGTCAGCTTTCATCTGCTTGTTTGCAAATTTCGATGATAAGTGCGCTATGCCGCCAGAAACTTTAGTTTCCGGTTGCCAAAAAGACAAGTCTGCTAAAGAGACTGCTTTAAAAATCCCTGAATCGTAGTCACAAGGGGCGATAGTGCAGGACGCTTCGCAAGGTGTTCTGTTTTTTTGGGAACCGCGATTTTAGTCTGGGGCGACACCAGCGAGTTACATGCTGATAGCTGACCACTGAAAGCTAATCGCTAAAGACTACAATCTCAGCCACGTCACATTGTCGTGGGTGATGTGGATATTGCCATCATCGTCTATACATTCATCGCTGTGTTCCGGGAAACTAATGAGGTCAAAAGGCGCGTTGCGTTTGACACCTTTGAGGGCTTCCGCCACTAAATCGGCGGGGCGTTTGAGCGCGATTGCCCATTTGCCTAGCGCAAAATGCGTATCGGGATAGCGTTTGACGAGTGCTTCAATTTTGGCTTTGCCCACTTCGCCCGCTTCACCCCAAAAAATCGGCTCATTTTCCCGAAAGCGCAGGTTGCCGGGGTCAAATGCCACGACATCCGGTTTATATCTATCGCCGATGCGAACTTCGACGGTGATATGCGGATACTGCGGCATATACAGCGCCCATAGCAGCGCCTTCATTAATGGATGGGTAAATTTTTCATTCGTGCCTTTAACGATGACAATATGCTGCCCGTGTGCTTTCAGCAGCCAACGTCGCCGTGTGAGAATGGGAGAAGTCATCATGTTATGGACAAGCGATCCTCCCAGAACTCCCACAAACAATTAATGATTGGACAGCACATAAGCATCAGTCGCATCCCAATTGAGGTGAGTCACGCGCTCTTTCAACAATTCAAAGGCATCATCCAGTGTGTGGACTACAGCAAACCGAGAGATAGACAATCCATTGACCACTGTACCCAGAAAGCGAACTAAGCTATTTTCGGAGACCAGGATAATCCACCCCAGATTTGGCTCATGACGATAACTGGAAACCTTGGGATCCGTCAGCAATTTTACGTTCATTGGAAACTTAGTCAAATTTCTTGTGTCGAGGATGGTATGAAGCTGTGCGGTTGAGGGGTGCTGCCGGAGCAATGCTACTGTGTCGGCATCCACATGTTGCAAGATGTCAAGCGTCATCTCGCCTTCAAATATCACGGCATACAATTGGTCAGGAATAATCCAATGGAACCGATACCCCATCGTGCGCCCCCTTCTATACGAAGACTTTTGCCTATTATAACTATTTTTTATATTTGAAACGTAAGATTCTGTTGGGTCATTTTTTATCAAATCATAAAACAAGTCGTAATTACAACGCATAAACTGCTGTAAAATGATGTTTTAGTATAAAAAAGGACGCAGCGATAATCTGCTCTGCGTCCTTAGACAAGCCGAAAAATTCACTACTCTTAGGTACAGATGTGTGAGGGTAAGTGAGAGGTTATAGGGTCTCAAAATTTTAAGGTATAGGCAGAATTTATACTCCGAATAAGTCCAACCAAGACCACAGCGCGAATATGACTATTGCGAGTAGATATTGATATTTTTTCTTTTTGTGTTTCCAAAATCAATTGATACTCACCTTCTGATTTCACATTAAGAATATTATCCCACACAATAAGGTTGGAGTTTGATTGTAATCCGCGTTTATCAAGTGTCAGATTGCCTAAAACTACTTTACGACCCTGTTGCCACTCACGGGCGAAATGTTGAACCAAAGCGGCTTGTGCGAAATCCAATATAATATTCCCTAGCTCGTCATAGTTGGCAAAATCACGAGTAATACTTATAACATTTTTGCCTTTTTGATAGAGGTTTATGCGATAGAAGCCTATATCGCTAAACGGAGAAAGCGAAGAAGAACTTTGTAGGATAGTTAAATTGCGGGGATGAGTGATACCATCAAGCTCAGACCAGCGGTAAATTTTTGGATTTTTTTTATTCCCATATGAGATACCATTTTCATAAACAATTATTTGATTTCCAAACGGCGCAAAAAACAATAAAATCAGACACAATATTGCTACAAATGCAAAAAACGACCCCATCGCAACAATTTCATAATCAACGCCGTTAGGATTAGAGAACGGATCAATGACGACAAAAATAATGAGCGACAAAGCGAATCCTGTAAGAAAACCCGTCAATTTTCGTAGTTGATAAAACCATCTAATTCCTGAACTAAAAACGGGTTTTCCAAGTGCGAGGTTTTTGGCTTCGAATAACTGCGTTGCTTTTGGTGAAACATTTTCATTTGTAAAGTCAATATTTGACTCTGCTCGATTTAATTTCGTCAATATACGATTTTTCAACTCTTGGGCAGTGGCATTATCTGGATTGATTTTTAAGGCGCGTTCTACACATTTCAGTTGTTTTTCAGGGTCGTCTAGTGTCTTGGAATACCACAACCACGCACGGTCATTCTCGGCATCTAAAGCCAATGATTCTTTTAGTAATTGGCGCCCCTGTGCTAATTGTTTCGCTCTAACTGCGGCTATCCCTTGTTCAAATAACTGTTGTGCCTGGGTCAAAGAACTATCCTCCACCATGTTAGTCTCTATACATGAGGATAGCTAGAATTAGCCTTCCTTGCAATAAAGAAAATATGAACAAACGAAGTCGTAATATCACAAAGGACGCAGAGATAATTTCCTCTGCGTCCTTTGCGTCTTCGCACTTTATCTATTTTTACACTGTGCCGAATACCTCTTTGTCTTCTTCCACTGCCGCTTTTTGTCCTTCTTCAATGTTGACCCGCGTCAGCAAGTAGCCGCCAATCACAAATAGGGCAATCAGGCTGAGAATCGCCGGACGACTGCTGCCCAAAGTGGCGGCGGCAAATGCGAATAACAAGGGTCCAATAATCGAAGCGAATTTTTCCATGATGCTGAACAAGCCGAAAAATTCACCACTCTTAGAAGTCGGTGTCATTGAAGCATATAAACTGCGGCTGAGTGCCTGACTGCCGCCCTGTACAATCGCCACCATCCACGCCAAAAACCAATATTCGACAGTGGAATTGAGGAAGAAGCCCCAAGTGGCGATGATGCTGTAAATGCCAAGCGATAACAGGATGCTGCGGCGCGTATCTAATGTATTTGCTAGTCCCACAAAAAACCGTTGCGCGATGAAGGCAAAGACCAAACCCACGCTTTGCATTGCCAATAACAAGCCCAGAATAATCGGCAAGCTGTTCACACGAATCGGCGGCAGCACTTTGATTTCGGCAATTGCCATCACATTGCCCAGACTATCCGCGTTTTTCTCGCTTAGGTTGACGAGACTCACTGTATATTGTCCCGGAGTCTCCAGCGTTATTGTTTCTGTATCGCCATAACGCATAGTGGGATTATAGGTATCAATGGTGATAGGGCGTTCCACTTCTTGGTCATCTTCCTCAACCGTTTCCATCAAGGGCGCACCATCCACCTCAATGCCCAGAATGCCATTGTTGGGACCGACGGCATAGGTCAGTTCGATGAGTTGCCCATTCAGATTAAAATCGAGTTTCGCGCCCGATTCATCGGCTACTGCATACGTAGTATCGGCGGGAATGCCGGCTAACGAAGCAAAAAATCCTTCGCCGACTAAGGCTTCACCATCAATCAAATTATCTATCCATGTGCCATCGCGGACGACAGCGGCATTATCTACAAAATAGTCACCTTCGCCAAAATGTGATGCCGTCGTTTCATACGGCGCGGGTGCTTGTCCGCTGATGTCTATGGGCAGCATTCGTGAAAACACAATGCCCATCACAGGCAGCATGACCGCGTTGAACAAGATAAATGCCAGCAAAAACGGGCGGCGTTTATTGGTATCTGTACCGTCTTTGCGGCGTGGCAAATTGCCAAAAATCAACGCAAACGGAATACCCACAAACTGGACTAATAATAATGCCAGCACCAGTTCAATCGTGCCGAAACCCAATTCTGTCCCATACACAGCGGCAAGGCTGATAATCGTGCCAATGCCATCGTTGTAAATCAGGTAGGCAATCAGATATAAAAATAATTGGCGATACTGGCGTAAGTGCGTGAACGTTTCACGCAACCGTTTAAAACTTTCACCGATAACCGTTTCGCCCGGTTTAAGCGTTGCCGTCGCCGATGGCGGTTCTGGCACGCGGCGCAGCAAGGGGATAGCAAAAATTGCCCACCAAATGCCGACGCTCAAAAATGATAAGCGCGTGCCGATGTTATCTTCTGCGGGCAGCAAAAAGACCATCGCCACATTAATCGCCAGCAAAATGCCGCCGCCCAAATAGCCAAAGGCATAGCCTTGTGAGGAGACTCGGTCTTGGTCTTCTGGTTTTGCCACATGCGGCAGCAGCGCATCATAAAAGACCAATGCGCCATTGAGACCAATGCGCCCCAAAATCGCCAAAATCGCTGCCAGCACCCAATCACCCGTATTGACCAGCACCAACAATGCCGATGCCACGACGCCAATGGCGGTGAAAAATGCCAAGAATTTTTTCTTGCCGCGCGTAATATCGGAAACAGTGCCTAAAATGGGCGACATAATCGCACTGAAGAACAATGCCACACTCAGCGTCAAACTCCAGTAGCCGGTGGCAATGGCGCGGCTAGGGAGGGTTGCCCCGGCAACGCTGCTGAAATAAATGGGCAGCAGCGCCGCAATCACCGTCGTCACAAAAGCACTATTTGCCCAATCATAAAAAATCCAAGCCCGGATACGCTGGCGATACACCTTATCGTCCACTGCTGCGGGATTCGCTGCCGATGCCACTGCCATAATCTTATCCTTGAATGCTTTATTCTGGGGTCAGATTGTAACGCGCTTGCCAAGAGTTTGCTGTTATGGCTTGTTTAAGAGCTTCTCATCGGTTTTACACACAATTTACAGCTTGGCGATGGTTTGTTTACACCTGCGGCTTATCTTGGGTCATAACAATTAAATTCAAAAACGAACTCTATGGCAAAGAATTAGTGGAACTGTAATAAGGAGGACATGCGTATGTTAAAACAAGTTGCCCGTCGTTTGAGGGGTGTATTCATCACTGTTGTGGTGTTAGTGTTTACGATTGCCGTAATTTTGCCGATAGCGACCCAAGCCCAAGATAGCCTGGCGGTGCTGAGTGCTGCCAGCGTCTATGATGCTGTCAGTCCATCTACTGTGGCACTCAATGTCGTGGTGGCACAAACGTTGCCAAATGGCAATGGCTTCCCTAACAATAATACTCCCTTCAATAATCGTGATTTGCCACAGCCGGAAGAACGCTATGGGTATGGCTCTGGTTCGGGCTTTGTGATTGACCAGCAAGGGCATATTGTTACCAACGCTCACGTTGTGGAGGGCGCAACACGCATCGAAGTGATGTTTTTGGATGGCACAAAAGTTCAGGCAGACGTTGTGGGCATAGATGCCGCGGCAGATATTGCTGTGATAAAAGTAGCGTTACCCGCTGAAGACCTCATTCCAGTCACATTTGCCGATTCGGATACACTGGATATTGGGCAGGAAGTCTTCGCCATCGGCAGTCCGTTTGGGCAGCGGTGGACGCTGACCAGCGGCATTATCAGCGCCCTTGACCGTACTATCCCCGGCTTAACACAATTCTCAATTGGCGGCGTGATTCAAACCGATGCAGCCATTAACCCCGGCAACAGCGGCGGACCGTTGCTCGATGTACAAGGGCAGGTAATTGGCGTTAATTCGCAAATCCGCACCACTGACGGGTCAAGTGCGGGCATTGGATTTGCTGTGCCGTCCAATTTGGTGCAGCGTGTAGCGCAGCAGCTTATCGCGCAAGGTTTTGTTGAATATAGCTATTTAGGCATTCAGGGCGGCGATGTTTCATTAGCACAAATTGAAACATTGGGCTTGGCAAACAATTTCCAAGGCGTTTTGGTACAAGAAGTCGCCGCTGGTGGACCCGCCGCCCGCGCTGGATTGCAAAATCCCACTGATGTTGAAGCCGTAGATGGCATTCCGGTTGCTAAAAATGCCGATATTATCACCGCCATCAACGGCACAGCGATTCGCAACATGAGCGATTTAATTGGTTATCTGGCGCGGAATACGCAGCCCGGCGATACCGTGACGTTAGAAATTCTCCGCAATGGCACGCAATCCCTCACGCTGGATGTGATGCTCACACCGCGTCCAGCGTAAGCTATCCCTCAAGTTTAGAGAATAGTTGCAACATAACAGGCGGTCTGATTCCCGCCTGTTTTTGTATCTCATGCTTACAGCATTCAGGCTTGCCCAATTTCCAGCTATAATCGCCACAGGCAATTTATAGGATAGGACAAAGTTTCATGCGGCGTGCCGGAATGCTCATACTGTTGCTGCTCATTTTACTGCCCATACAGGCACAAGATGCGCTTAATTTACCTACAGAACTGTATGTGCTGTTGAACAACGGCAGTGTGGAACGCTACAGCCTCGGCGCAGAAGGTGTGCGCCGTGTAACGCCCGAAAATGAATTTGTCTTAGATTTTGCTGTCGCGCCCGATGGTAATTGGATGGCATATCGCACGCAAGCGGGGTTATTCACTGCCAATATGTTCGTGCCGGAGTCGGTGATACAAATCGAAGATGCCCGCGCTGATGTGCCGGATGTACGTGGCAAGGGCGAAACATTGGCATGGTCGCCCCAAGGGGATGCCATTGCCTATACGACGCTGTATGGCGCACGAGTCTATTTTAATACGGGATTTTTCAGCGACATTACGACACCGGGCTTACAAAACTTGTCGTGGTCGCCTGATGGACGTTACTTAGCGACCGAAGCCGCGCAAAATGTCTGGTGGATTTATCGGCGCGAAGCCAATGAAATGATTTTGACCAGCGTGATTGCATCGGGCATCGGCGCAGTATGGCTAGATGTCACCCGCATGGTGTTTGCCCCGGCAGAAGGTGGTCTTATCATCATGGATATGGCGGCGGGCAACCAACAAACGCCGCTGCTAGATGCTTTCCAGAAATATCGGTTGCCATGTTTTGATGAACGCAGCGGGGCATTAATGGTGTTTGGCGGCGCAGCAAATGGCGATGACACCTACGGGCGGTTGCTGCGTGTGGTCTTCCGTGGAACAGCGGTCACACTGGAAGAAATCGGAATCACCGATGTGCCACTGACTGGATTACGCTGGGCGCCGGGTTGCCAATTGATGATTGCGTTTGAGGGCGGGTCAGTGGCATTGATTGAGCCAATGAGTGGGCAAGGCTTCACGCTGCCGATTGTCGAAGCATCGGCATATACTTGGGGCAGTCCCTATCCGCCAGCAGTGGGCGGTGTTTCGCTTTCAGCCGAAGGCTATTTGCTGGCACCCGGCTTAAATAGCATTGTGCAAGTGTGGCGCATTGCCCGCGACGGCAATCTCCCGGCGACGATTACCCCCGCAGAATTTGACATCACCGAATACGCGGTTGCCCCCGATGGCACGCGCATTGTGTATACCAGCAACAATGCGTTATGGGTCTATCCGATTGGCAGCGAAGATGACCCCGAAGAAATTACGGCACTCAGTACCAATAACCCAATAAATCCCGTGTTTAGTGCCAACGGCGCTTATGTGTTTTATTATGCCGAACAACCGGAAGGTAGCGGCATTTGGCGCTTGACGCTGGAAAACAACGACAATCAATTGTTTATCCCGGATGTTGAGGGGCAAGCGTGCCAGCATCCGTATCCGGCTTCCGGTGTTGATGCTTTGTTTTTGGTCTGTAGCGATGCTGCGGGCAGGGCAACGTTATTGCTGGCAGATGTCAATTCAGGCGAAACGCAGCTTATTGGCGCGTATGAAGTCGGTGGTTGGCTGAGTGGGAATCAATTGGCAGTACAGGGCATTTTGCCAGATTTAAATATTGATGGGCTGCATATTGTAGATGTGAACAATCTCGATATTCCCCCGGCGACGTTGTTCACGCTGACGAATAATTTGCGCTTGCTGGATTTCCGGCAAATTAATCCCACGACAATTCGCGCTTTAATCCAGCAAAAAGACCCCGGCGCAATTAGCATCGTGGATATTCCGTTAGATGGCAGCACTGCCCGGATTGTGGGCAGTGCTGGCTTCATGCTGCTGCCCCAACTTGCGCCGGATGGCAATGCTGTGGCGGGCTACACCCATCCCGGCGGTTCACTCATCATTTATAACCTGACGACACAAGAACGCCTGATGCTGGTCGAGCCACGCCGCACAAGTCAATTTCAATGGCGCTAATTTTTATTCAACAGGCAGCGGGCGAGTGCCGTCTATATCATCAAAATCGTAAACTTGTGCCAATTTTGCCACGACAAAAATTTGCCCGGTCTTTTTCATCAAACGAGTATCATTGGCTAGTGCCACCACTGCCCGCCCCGTAAATTCTGGCGATTCGGATTGGGTCATATCAAAATATTTGGCATTCTTCAAAACACCTTCCGTCCGTACTAAACCCGGATAGAGCGCGACCACAGCGACCCGATATTTTTTGAGTTGTAGGGCAAATTCTTGTGTAAAACGATCGGTAGCAATTTTGGCGACGTTGTATGCTGCGTTCCCATCTACCGCAACCCCAAAAGAGATGTTGACCATCAAACCACTTTTTTGTTCGACCATCATAAGTGCTGCAAAATAACTCGCCGCGTACAGCCAGCGGACTCCCTCTAAATTTTCATCTCGATACGCCAATGGTTTTTTCCAGAACGGATGCTTTGGCGTTTTATAGGTACGATTATGATACCCTTCGTAGCCCATCCAAGCATTATTCACCAAAATATCCAATCGTCCCTGTTCAGCTTGAATCTGCTTAAAAACGGCTGCGACTTGGGCATCGTCTCGATGGTCACATTGGATAGCAACGCCCCTGCCGCCGCGCTGCACGATTTCTGCCGCTGTTTCTGTGATGGTGCCGCTGACGGAGACTGTCTTACTATTCGCATCCGTGCTGCGCCCGGTGATGTAAACCACTGCGCCCGCTGCTGCTAGACTGAGGGCGATTCCTTTACCGACCCCACGACTAGCACCTGTCACCAATGCCACTTTACCCGCTAATGGCTGCATGTTTATTTGCTCCTAATGAGATTTTAAATGTCTTACAAGCCCATTATGCGCTGTTTCGTGAGCAACATTGCCCCAAATTTTGGTGTTTTATCCGGCAGCACGTTACAATAAACTTCATCTTCAAAAGAGCGTTAAATGGGTTGTGTGCTACACGTAATTTTTTAATAATCTTATAATGAATGGTTGTTTTTCGTGAAATTGCCTCGTAAAAACAGGATATTCTTCCTGCAAATTGGCTAAATTCCCCCACAATCCTCAGACACTTCTCATCCAATTGCGTTACAATATGTGAATAATTTTGAAAGCAGGTTGTAATTTCGATACAAGGACAATGCAACATGGCAGGTGAACGTATCCTGATTATTGAAGATGAAGCCCGTATCGCGCAGTTTGTGGAACGCGGGTTAATTTACGAAGGCTACCGCGTAAATGTTGCCCGCGATGGTCAAACTGGCTTGGCAATTGCCCGCGATAATCCGCCGGATTTGGTGATTCTCGATTGGATGCTGCCGGGCTTGGATGGCTTGGAAGTGTGTAAACGGCTGCGGGCAGCCGGCGATGTGCCGATAATGATGCTGACCGCCAAAGATGACATCAAAGACCGGGTGATTGGGTTGGATGCGGGTGCGGATGATTATCTCGTTAAGCCATTTTCGATTGATGAACTCATGGCGCGAGTGCGCTCTTTGTTCCGGCGTTCAACGCCCACATCGCGCCCAGAAATTTTGCGCTTTGCCGATTTAACACTCGATACCGGCACCCACCGCGCTTATCGTGGGGAACGGGCGATTGACCTGACCGCTAAAGAATACGAACTACTGGAATTATTTATGCGGAATCCACGTCAAGTTCTGACCCGCGATGTGATTTTTGACCGCGTGTGGGGCTATGATTTTGGCGGCGAAAGTAACATCATCGAAGTCTATGTTCGGTATCTGCGCCAGAAAACAGAGCAAGATGAAGAAAGCCGTTTGATTCACACCGTCCGCGGTGTGGGCTATGTTCTGCGTGAAGAATAACGGCAACGGTTCTTGTTTGTTTTAGAAAGGGAAAACAGCCGCTGGCAGTTTGTTGCTGGCGGTTGCTGATTATTCATGACTATTCGTACACGCTTGGCACTCTGGTACAGCGGTTTGCTTACAGTCATTATCATTATTCTCAGCCTCACCGTATTTGCTGTGAATCGTATTGCCGTCTTAAGTACCATTGATAATGTGCTGAATCAAACCATCACTGATGTCATGAAAAATCTCATTGTTACGCCAATTGGCGATTTTGGCGAACTGAAAACTCAAGTGGTCTTTAAGTCCGAAGAATTGTTTCGCGCACCGGGTATCTCGGTTCAAGTTTGGCAAACACACGATGACGGGCAACCTATCGAACCAATTCTGGTACGCGCTTCCAATTATATGGCGGATATGCATTCGCCATTAGACGCCGCCACCTTGTACAGCACGACAGAACGTGCCACCAATGCCACTATCAACGGCATTCCGGGGCGTGTGGCGACACTGCCTTTTTACAGCGCGGGTGTGCAACAGATGGGCGTTATCCAAGTGGCAACCTCTATCCAGCCCTTGGCACATGCCAGCGACTTGTTATTTTTGATTGTGTGTGTGGCAGCACTGATTTCGATTGGTATTTCGCTCATGTTGAATATGTGGCTGGCGAAGCACATGCTCAAACCCGTGCAGCAGATTTCGCAAGCTGCCGCCAGCATCGTCGAAGCCAAAGACTTGTCTACGCGCTTAGAGTGGGATGGCGCAGACGATGAATTGGGACAGTTGAGCGATAGTTTTAACCGCATGATGGAACGGTTGGAGCATCTGTTTAAGGTGCAGCAGCGGTTCGTGGGCGATGTGTCGCACGAAATGCGGACGCCACTCACCTCCATCTTGGGCAACTTGGAAATCATGGAGCGTTACGGCGTTGACCAATCTTCGTTGGAAGCGGTGCATCGGGAAGCGGCACGGATGTCGCGCATGGTCAACGATTTGCTGCTGCTGGTGCGGGCAGATAGCGGTGAACTCAATGTGGATTTGTTCCCGGTGGATGTGGATACAGTGCTGTTGGAAGTGTACGAACAAGCCCATAGTTTGGCACGCGGGCGCAACCTCAAAATTGTATTGGCAACGATTCAACCTGCCCGCATTCAGGGCAATTCAGATCGGCTCAAGCAATTACTGCTGAATCTGGTGAATAACGCCATCAAATTCACGACCGATGGTGGCACCGTGACACTCGCGTGCCGTATCGAAAATCAGCACGTTCTTATTGAAGTCAAAGATACCGGCATTGGCATCAGCGAAGCTGATATGAAACGCATTTTTGACCGTTTTTATCAAGCAGATAATTCGCGGATGCATCACAGCGATAGTGATGGTGCGGGCTTAGGCTTGTCTATCGTGCGCTGGATTGTGGACGCTCATAGCGGCACGATTGATGTGAGCAGCAAATTGGGCGAAGGCACGGTGTTCCGGGTGAAACTGCCACTGATGGCAGGGCAAGCCCATCAGCATGTGGATGATGATACTGGCAGGCATCAGCGCCCACCGGAAATCATGACACAAAATCGCCAAAACTAAGAATCAAAAAAGCCCATATGTGTGGGCTTTTTGATTTTTGGGGAGGTAGGACTTGAACCTACAACCATCAGCTCCAAAGGCTGCCGCTCTGCCAGTTAAGCTACTCCCCAATGGCATGAGCAACATTATAGCAGAACCGCACCTATTTTGAAGAGTCGTTTTGTGGATTGTCCGCTTTTTTACGATTTTTGAACATCATTGTCCACCACGCGGGTCAGGGTAGGCATGTCCACCGCCAAAACTAAACTGCGGTGTGGGCGTCGGTTGCGGGGGCAGCGGTGCTTGATAATCTACTGGCAAAAACGGAATCGCTACCCGTGTTTCTAGTGTTATGAGTGCTAACCAACCAATTGTCCCGGCAGAATCCACTTTGACCCAAGGGCTATAAGGACTGCGCGATAATAACGTGACCATCGTGCCTTCGGGTAATGTTTGCAGCACCGGAAAAGACACATCGGGAGCGCGGCGCAAATTGCCGCCTTGCGGCACTTTAATCGTGCCGATTTTGCCCAAATCACCGGGGCGCTGCGGCGGTACAGGGGTGGCATCATACCGCTGCCCAATATCCCCCGGAAACCCGCCGAGCAAATCTGCTCGCATCCAGCCTGTTTCGCCATTGCCCAAGCGCACATGATACCAAGTGTTTTCTAAATTTTTGCCTAGAATGCTTAATTTTTCGCCCACCGGTACGCTGTATATCAACAAAGCGCGTTCATTGGGTTCTACGCGCATATTGACCGTGCCATTGGTTTCCAGATAACCGGGCTGTGGCAGCAAAATTGGGCGGTCTAATAACACGACGGGCAAATGAGCAATCAACGCCCAAGTGAGGGGAACACCCCCAGACGGGACGCTGATGGGGGTGGTGAAATTATCGGGATTATAGGTGACATTAAGCTGCTGCCCGGCAACAATCTGGCGGGCTTGTCCCTGAATAATCAGGTTGCTTTGCCCTTCCAGCGCAATAAATGCCGTCGTCGCCGCATCCGGCGTTTGCACCGCCAAAGTGCCATTTAAATCAATCGAAACACCATTGATGACGACACGGGTACTTTGTCCGTAGTCACTTTCGACAATGAAAGTGCTGGTGGGGGCAGTCAGGCAGTCATTGGCAGTGGGGCGTGTGATGACCGTAAACGATTGCCAATCAGAAAAGCCTAAATTTTGTGGCGTCACATCGCGCAGTTCCACATCACCGATAAGCAGCGCGTTCATTTGCACAAACTCTGATAAACGCAACCACACCAAACCACCGCTATTATTAGAAATTATGGGCGCAGTTTGGATCAAATCAGCCGCTTTCGCCTCTACCAATGACCCCGGCAATGCTAATGAACTCGTTAAGGGGCCAGCGGGTTCGGTGCGTGGGGGCAGCCCGCCATTGCAAATCGTATCGCCGGGCTTGCCCAAACACAGTTCGCCAGCGGTTTGATACAATTTATCCAGCACTGCCGCGCATTCTGCCTGTAACTGCGTCGTATCGGGCGTGTTGGTGGGTGCAGGCGTGGCAGAAGGGGGAATTTGCGTCGCTGTCGGTGTGATAATTTCGGCAGTTGGAATGAGCGTTGGGGCGCGTGTAGGCGTGACAAAAATAACATTGGGTGTTGCCGAAGCCGCTGCTTGATTATCCAATTCAATAATTCTGGCAGGGGATTCTGGGGTACTGCACGCTGCCAATGAACCAAGCACGATAACCAAGAGGCATAATTTCCACAATAGCGGCATTGCTATCCTTAACAATGTGGCGTCATTATACCTGTGAGTATAGCATAAAATTGGAGTGGGCTGTATTATTCCGTCCTTTTTCCGGGCTGCGTTGTGTTCTGGTCAATAGCTTAGAATTTATCTCCGAAAATGATTATGTCTCTTTTGTGTTGACCATTATATAGGGTACATCCACCCATTCCAAACGTTTCGGTGTCCACATCTTCAAGTAATTGTTAAGTGTAAGTTCCCCTGAAATACGGCGTAATACAAAAAAGTCGCCATAATAAAATCGTAACGCTATATCATATGAATATGTTTTGAGGAGCGTCAGGGTTGTTTTTATAATCATATCGTCATATCCGGGACGAAGATTATTATAAAGAGATCTACGCTCTTCCTCTGGAAGCCTCGTACTATATCTAAGTTCGCTAGTCATCTTTAAGTAGGTTTTAAAGCCCACAACTGACTCAAGTATTTTGGCTCCATTATCAAGCAATGCTTCTGCTCCTAACAATATATGGGGTGCATAAGCTGTTGCAATCATCCATTCAAGCTCAGGATTTTTGGGACGCCTATGTGTGGATATTTCCCCTTCTAATCCGGCAATGTTTAAGAATTCTTGAAGGAAATCTACCGGTTTGATTTTGGCACCAATGCTGATGCTTTCATATGTAGACATCTATTAACTCCGTATCCTTGCTTGTAATTCAATAACAATATCGTTTGTTTGCTCACTTGGGCAATGGATGAGCATGAGAGAAAGGGATAGGCTGAAAATGCTATCCCATATTCTCAATAAGAAGGCAAGAGAACATTCTTCATCATTCTCTGCCTTCTGAAGTCGTTCAAATAGTTTATGTTGCTGCGCCGTGCAGGGTGATGGCTAAGAAGCGTAAAATTTCTTGCCAAGCGCGGCGCGGTTCGCCTTCCACATCGGCGATGCTGGCAGGATTGACGAAAGCGTGCGGCATCCCCGGATAAATCGTCACTGCACTAGGAATTTGCGCGGTTTCTAACGCGACCCGGAAGGCATTGGCTTCGGCAACCGGAATTTGCTGGTCGGCTTCGCCAAAAATGCCCAACACCGGACGTTTGGTTTCTAAAAGTGCGCCAAAACCAGCGGCATCTTCAATCACATCACCATATAAATTCACGGTCACGGCAATTTGCGGATTATTCACGGCATGGCGCAATGCTACCCCACCGCCATAACAAAAGCCCATCACGCCGATACGTGCCGGGTCAACATTGGGCAGCGATGCCAAATAATCAAACGCGGCTTGCATATCGCTATCTACCCGCGCTGTATCTGCCGAAACCCGCAGCGCAATTGCCCCCGGCACAGTGGTCGCCACCTTGCCACGATAAGTATCCGGCGCCAGCACGACATAATTTTCCATCGCTAGAATTTGCGCCATTTCCGTGATTTCGGTGTTCAAGCCCCACCATTCATGCACCATAATCATCGCGGGATAAGTGCCATCCGCGCCCGGTTGCGCCAAAAAGCCGTTAATCTGTGTGCCATCTGCCGCTGGGAAGGTGACATTGGCGACGCTGGATGAACTTTCGCCCGTTTGCGAATCGTAAATCACCCACCCGACTAAACCCAATACCCCCACTACAAGAATGCCGATGATGCCTATCAAAATCCGTCGTGTTCGCCGACTCATGCTTGTTCTCCTTGTAAGCTGTGATAAGAGAACTATAGCGAAAAATGATGTGAATTGGCAAAGTTGAATCTGGGCATTTCGCCATTCTGCCTTCTCTT
>JALHOR010000112.1 GCA_022842885.1 Anaerolineae bacterium | reverse complement strand
CCCCCCGCCCCCCTCTCCAAATCCGACCTCACCCCCCTGCCCCCTCTCCAAACATGGCGAGGGGGAGTCAAATCCCCCTCCCTGTGGTATGGGGAGGGGCTAGGGGTGGGGTCATCCCCCTCCTTGCGAAGCGTGGCAGCACCTTGCGACGGATGTTCAGGGTTTGGGGTAAAGTTAAACCGCCACCGAAACACTGCCCATGCTACCACCAACTGCCCGGCAGAAGTCAGTGTATTCACAATCAACGCTGTTTGAATATCGCCGTTATTGGCAAACACCCATGCTGTCAAAATCACTTGCGAAATGAGCATTCCGGTGTTCAAAAAAGCGATATAGTGCATCTGTTGATGAGCGCGGAAAAATGCCGTGAAGGTGCTGTAAAACGGCAGAATGATGACCAATGGTGAAGCAATACGAATGCCTTCTATCACTGCCACATCTTGCGCGAACAGCGGCGCACACCACCATAACACCAGCAGCAAACCGCCGCCCATGAGCAACCGTGCTTGGGTGACACTGTACAAATAAAACAACATTTTTTCAGGGAATTGGGCAATTTCGCGGGTGATGAGCGTGCCTAGCCCAAATTCAGCGATAAGACTTAGGGGGAATACCCATGCCAATGCCGCCGCATACACACCGAGTCCGGTTTCACCCGTCACGCGCCCGATGAGGATAGATAATAAAAATGAGAGGATGGCGCTGCCAATGTTGCCAAAAAGAAGCGTTAAGCTGTTAGCAATGAGCGTTTGGCTGTTAGCGTTTTGGCGAGTATGCAACGAAAAACCTATGTTGGTATTTTGACAGAAAGTATTCGCATTTTTAGCGGTTTGGCGGTTAAATCAGGTGATTCATTTTTATCTATCGGAGACAATTTTCATTATGCCTAATTCTGCAATTTTGCTCATTTCCTGCCCGGATAGATCGGGGTTAGTGGCGGCGATTACCGATTTTATTGCCACGCATCAGGGTAATATTCTGCATCTTGACCAGCACGTAGACACGCTGGAAAACATCTTTTTTATGCGCGTAGAATGGGATTTAGCGCAATTCACAATTCTACAGTCCGACATTGCTACGCATTTTACGCCACTGGCAGAAAAATTCAGCATGACTTGGCAGCTTCATTTTTCGGATACACGCCTAAAAATGGCAATCTTCGTCAGCAAAGAAGCGCACGCCTTGTATGATTTGCTGGCACGCTGGCAATCGGGCGAATTTGCCGCCGATATTCCCCTCATCATCGCCAATCACCCAGATTTAAAACCAATTGCCGACGCTTTCAACATTCCATTTTATATTTTTGCCATTAACAAAGACAACAAAGCCGAAACTGAACAAGCACAACTAGCACTCTTAGCACAGCATCAACCTGATTTTATTGTGCTGGCACGGTATATGCAAATTATCACAGGCGAATTTATCTGCCATTATCCGCAGCGCATCATCAACATTCATCATTCGTTTTTGCCTGCCTTCATTGGCGCAAAACCCTATCATCAGGCATTCGCTCGTGGCGTCAAAATTATTGGTGCTACCAGCCATTATGTGACCGAAGATTTGGATGCAGGTCCCATCATCGAACAAGATGTGACCCGCGTGACTCACAAAGACTCGATTGCGGATATGGTGCGACGCGGCAAAGACTTGGAAAAAACGGTGTTGTCTCGCGCTGTGTATTATCATCTGCAACATCGGATTCTGGTCTACAACAATAAAACAGTAGTGTTTATTTAGCAGGCAACCGAAAAACCACTTCGCCATCTTCAATTGTGCCGGTGTCTTCAAACCCGATGCTGGCATATAAATGGCGGGCAACATCGTTATCTGGTTCAAAGCTAATGTAAATCTCGTGGCAATCGGGGTTTTGGCGCATGGTGTTGATAATTTCATGTAAGGCAGCCCGCCCATACCCTTTGCCCTGCTGTTCCAAACCAATCATCAGGCGCACAATATACCAGCGTCCACTGTCGTCGTCATGACCAAAATATGTAAACCCAACGAGAGTATCATCGGCGTAGATAGCACGGGCAAAGCCACCTTCATAGTGTGCCTCCAAAATGGAATACCAATTGGGCGCGACCCAGTTTTTCTGTTCATCTGCCAATTTGAGCTTAATGACTTGCTGCCAATTGGCTTTGGTGATTTCTTGCAGTGTAATCGTCATGGTGAACCTCATCAAAGAAGTGAATTTAACGAATTTCTAGCAGCGATAAATTGCGTGTGAAAGCATTATGGAACGCAATCCAGCGTCCATCCGGTGATACTTCCCATTTGCCATTCATGATGGTAAACGGCGTTTCTGCCGGGTCAGTTAAAGCAATATCAGTATTGGTCAAAAAATCATAAAAGCGCAATTGATGCATATCCGTCGTTGGGTCAAACGGCACATAATATACGCTGTTGGCATCGCGCCAGCGCCAACCACCAAACCACGCTAATTTTTCCGGCACGGCATCGCGTTGGGTGGGCATGGTATAAACACCATTGAGCGTTGGGTCAGGTTGGCTTGCCAAATAAAACAGGATACGTCCGCCGCCGGGGGCAATCGTCACGCCACGAATGCGATACCATGTTCCCAGCGTAAAGGCTTCATTGGTGGCGGTATCGAACACCATCAACGAGGTATTCGGGCGTTGACTGACGCTAATCAGCAGGCGCGTGTTATCCAACCAGCGGGCGTTGACGCCGGGCGTTTGCATGATTTGCTGCACATTTTGCCCATCAATGGTGCTAATGAATAACTGCGCTTCGGGTGCATCTTGCCCCGGCGGAACAACACTGCTCTGCTGCCACCATACCAAACGGGTATTATCGGCGCTGATGCCGGGTAAATTGCTGCCCGCACCCGCCAGAATCGTCCATGCTGCTCCGTCAGATAAGCGCCGAATCGTCATGATATTGTTGATAAACATAGTTTCCAACGTGCCATCGGGCGATAACAATTTAGCGGGCGCAGCCCCTTCGCTGCCGGTCATCGTCCCGGATTCGGCAGACCATGTGAACACCGCCGCCAACTGCCCCGGCGAACCATCTACCGTATAAAAAATATCCGATTGCGTGGGATGCCACCAATATTCATGACAGCAATTATCGTAGCCAATTTGTTTAAGCGTGACAGTAGTTGCTTCGGTTAAAGGCGGTAGTTCGCGGAAAAGGTCGGTATTGGTCGGTGGGCGAATCCCTCCGGCAGGTGGCGATGAGAGCGCATACGCATTTAGGCGTGCGCCGCCAAAATTGACATTGGGTTGGTCATCTAGGCTCATCCAGCGACGGGCATTGTATAAATCCTGCTGGAACAATTCGCCACCAAAACTGCCAATCAATGCCATGCTATGCCAGTTGGCATCCATATACGGCACGGGATTATACGTTGTCAGATAATCCAAGGAGCGCAATTCGTAATGGAAATGCGGGCGCGATTCACATGTGCTGTCTGGGTCGCCAGAATAACCGACAAATTGCCCTTGCGTCACAACTTGCCCCACGACCAAATCCGGCGTGGTGAACAAATGCCCATACAGTGAAATCAACCCCAAGGCATCATGCCGAATCAATAGATTATGCGGGCGTGAGCCATAGCCAAAATTATCCACATGGACAACCGTGCCGTCGGCAACCGCCACCAACGGCGTTTGGCATGGCATAGAAAAATCAATGCCAAAATGTAACCCTTGTCCGGCGCTGTACCATGCAGTACCAAAATTATACGCGCCCGTCGTATTGCCATACGGCTGCCCTAACAACCACGTATCAATACCCGGCGGAGCCTGCATCGGCAAAATCAGCGGTCTTTCGGGCGTTTGCGCCTGAACAAAATGGCTGTTTATTGCTAGAAAAATAAGAACCCAAGAGATATAACGCATCATGTTTTGCCGCTTATCGCTTTCTTTGTGTTCTTCGTGCCTTCGTGGTTAGCGAAAAAGATTTCTCGCTACCACTTGCCACACCAAACCCGCACCAATCAACGCCAAGCCCACTAACCAAATCATCGTTTCGACCTGAAATGCCAATAACAAACACGCAATTAAACCACACCATGCGACAATGCGTGGGAACATACGCGCTTCTTGTGGAATTTGCAGTGCCGCCAAATTGGTAATCGAATAATAAATCAGCACCGTAAAGGCACTGAATGCCCAAGTGGTTTTCACATTGCCCACCAGCACCAAGCCTGCAATGACCATGCCCATCACCATCACCGCCACATCCGGGCTATTTTTGGCGCTAATGCGGGCGACGATGGGCGGCATGTCTTTCCGGCGTCCCATCGCTAATAAGACCCGCGACAAGCCCAAAATGAGATTCAATAACACGCTCAACATAGCCGTGATAGCCCCAATTGCCACTAACTGCGGCACACCGGGGATATTAAACGTCTGCGCGACCCCTTCTAAAGGTGCGGCAGCACTCGTCGTATAGCGGTTTAGTTCCGCCGCGCCCACACTGCCCACACTCACAATCGTCACCAACAGGTAGACCACCATCGTTACCAATAACGCGGCTACCACAGCACGCGGGATGGTGCGGCGCGGTTCGATAACTTCTTCGCCTAATGTAGCGATGCGCCCATACCCTGTATATGCCACAAACATCAACGCGGTTGCATACAAAAAGCCCGATAAGGGCGTCGCATTATCAGCAGCAGAGACGATAAACGGAGTCAGATTATCGGCATCAAAAACTGTAAACCCGGTGATGACAAATATTGCCAATACCAACAATGTGATAGATACAATCGCCATATTGACGCGATTCGACCGTTGAATGCCGCCCAGAACAATCAGCGTCAAGCCTATCACCGCCGCTAACGCCAGCGGCACACGCAGCGCCGTGTCTATATTCAGGACATCCAGCAAATACCCCGCAAACCCTAACGCGGCTGTTGCTGCTGAAGCACTTTTTGCCAGCAAAAATGTCCAGCCTGCTACAAAACCCAATTGGGGATTGAGATATTGATAGCCATATTCATAAGTGCCACCACTGACGGGATGACTAGCAGCTAATTGGGCGCTATTCAGCCCGTTAAAAATTGCCACCAGTGCCGCCATCATCACGGCTAGAATCACGGCAGGACCCGTTACCCCCGCTGCAATGCCAATGCTCACAAAAACGCCTGTGCCAATGATAGAGCCTAACCCCATCATCACAGCACCGGCTACCCCCACTTGCCGTTTGAGTGTTCCGGTTGTATGTGTCATTTAATCCCTGTATGGCTACCATGGATACGCCCGAATCTTAGCATATCAACCGGGGACTTCATCAGCCACAATCACCAGACGTTCATAATACAAATTCTGTTCGGCAACATACGACGGAATATCACAGGTAATCAGCGTGAGCCGATTATGCAGCGTGGGGTAAATCACGCTCAAATCCTGATAATTAACTTCCAAAACATTGATTACCACATAACGCCGCCGGAAATCACCATCCAGCAAAAAAATTTCATCGCCAATGCCCACGCCATACAAGCGATTAAAAATGCCCGGTCTGCCATCAGGAAATTCGGAATGCCCACCCAGAACAATATTGCCCGGCATGTCGAACCATGCGGTGCCTTGCAAGTGTCCGACGGCTTTTTCCCAAGGGTCTATCGCCCAAGATTGCCCATCTAAGGGAAATGACGTGATGCCAGAAGTGATGCTGACGCCGGGAATTTGCAACGTGGGACCCGTTGGTGGGGGTGCTTCTGGGGGTGGAATAATGGTTTCTGATGACGGCGACACGGCTGCCGCTTCTACCGGAGCAGCAACAATGGGAGTAGAAACTGAAACATTGGGTATTGAAGTATTTATAGGGGGAACTTGTGTCGGGACAATCACAACCTCTTTATGGCTTTCAATGAGGCTATCCAAGATTTCTTGGCTCATCTCGCGCATATCTAACGCACCATCGGTATTCACCGTTGCCACTTGCAGCAAATCGGGGCGCACTGCCAGCGCGGTCAAAGGTGCCGCCGTAGTGCTAAATGCCGCTAATTCCTTGCCGGGGGCAATCGCACCAGCCACATCCCAAACGCGCAAGGTGCTATCTAAACTTGCCGAAAATATCGTGCCATTCACGCCAAAACCCACGCCAATCGGCGGCGCTAGATGCCCAGAAAAAATAATGTTCGGTTGCAAAGTCGCCGCTTCACGCAGATTAGAAGCATCCCACAAGCGCACCGTACCGTCCAAACTGGCGCTCAAGAGTTGCTTGCCATCGGGCGAAAAAATAACGCTCGTCACCGCTGCCCCATGCCCCTTGAGCGATTGCAGCCATACACCGTCGCTATCCCATAAGCCATAAATCCAAATGCTGCCGTCTTCGCTGGCGGATGCTAAGATAGTGCCAAGTGGATTAAAGGCAATCTCCCAGACTGCGCCGCCATAATTATCCAGCACATTCACCGTTTCGCCGCTGTCTATATGGTGCAAGCCCAATTTAGCATCGCGGCTGCCAGATGCCAGCATCAACCCATCGGGCGTAAATGCTAATCCGGTGACTTCATCGCTATGAATATCAAACCGCCGGAACACTGCCCCGGTTTGAATGTCCCATACAAAAATTCGTTTATCGCGTCCGCCCGATGCTAAATAAGCACCATCCGGGCTAAAGGCAAGGCTGGAAACATAATCCACATGCCCGTCCAACACGCGCAAAAATTCCCCGCTTTGGGCATCCCACAACCGAATCAGATTATCACGCCCACCCGCCGCGATGATTTTTCCATTGGGGCTATATGCCACAGCATCCAATGCGCCCGTTTCTACAAATAATGTCATTTGTGCTGCATCATCGGCAACCACCGATGACATTAAGAGCAGCACCCGCCACGCCAAAACAATATTTTTGGCGAAGTACAGCAAGTCGCGCTGCAAAATGCACAAACCTTTTAACATCGAGTTTAAAAAGCGCATAGCTTATATGAATACTATGGATTGGGATGCTGCTTATAGTAAAGCCAGCCGCATTTTCCTGCAATTGGCGACTCAATGCCAATTCATTACGCTAGTCCTATGTGTTATCATCAGCCGCTATTGACCCACTTGGCACACACGATGAATTCAGCCCTATGCCCACACTCGGAATTTTAGGTGGCAGCGAAATTGCCAAAATGCTTGCCCAAGCCGCCGCTAAATGGCACATCAAAACCGTCATTTTTGCGCCCGAAGCGGATTTGCCCGCGCAGCAAGTCACGCCTCATTATGTTGTAGGTGATTACCATGATGAAACGCTGGTGCGAGAATTTGCCGCCCAGTGCGACGTTATCACGCTGGATAACGATACCGTAGATGTAGAAACACTGCGCCAACTGGAAGCACTTGGCAAATCGGTGTATCCCAAACCGGAAACGATTGCCAGTGTTCAAGATAAATTGACGCAAAAACGCACCTTGCAAGCCGCTAATTTGGCTGTGCCGCGTTTTTTGCCCGTGCAAATGGCAACCGATGTTATGCAAGCAATAGAGGCTTTTGGCTTTCCGGTGATGCTCAAAGCGCGGCGTGGTAGTCATGATGGCAGCGGCAATATGCTAATTCATCGCTCGGCAGATTTGCCCACCGCCTTAGAAAAACTCCAGCATCATGACCTTATGGCGGAAGAATTTATCTCCTTCGTGCGCGAATTAGCGGTGGTTGTGGCGCGGGGGGGCAATGGCGATATACGTTTATATCCCGTATTAGAGATTCTCCAGCAAGATTACACTTGCCATATCGTTTTATGCCCGGCAGGCATTGAAGAAACAACCGCCCTCAAAGCCTTAGAGATGGCACAGCACGCTGTTGAAAGTATCAATGGCATCGGCGTCTTTGGCGTTGAACTGTTTGAATTGGAAAATGGCGATTTACTAATCAACGAAATTTGCCCCTACCCACCGAATGCGGGCTATTTGACCATCGAAGGCATCATCACGTCCCAATTTGAAAATCATATTCGGGCTGTGATGGGCTTGCCCTTGGGCGATGTTGACCAAATTGCTCCGGCAACGGCAATGGTGAATATGTTGGCACAACGCCACAGCATACCCCATGCTGATATTCTGAAAGATGTATTGGCGATTGGTGGCGCTCATATTCATTGGTATGGCAAGCCACAAGCGCAGCCGGGGCGCAAAATGGGGCATATCACCGTTTTGGGCTATACCGCAGATGGCGCGGAAAAAGTCGGGCGGTTGGCACTGAGCAAAATTCAACTTTAAGGACAATACCATGCGTGTAATTCGTTTCTGGAAACCTTTTAATGTTCTGACCCACTTTACCGACAAAGATGGGCGGCGTACCTTAGCCGAATTTATTAACATCCCAGAAATGTACGCTGCTGGACGCTTGGATTATGATAGCGAAGGGTTGCTGCTGCTGGCAGAAAATGGCGAACTTAATGCGCGGCTGACACAACCACGCTATGCTCATCCGCGCACCTATTGGGTACAGGTAGAGCGCACTCCCGATGACAATGCCTTACAACAATTACGCGATGGGGTTGTCTTGAATGATGGCATCACCCGCCCGGCACAGGTCAAATTACTGACGGAAGACCCCGATTTACCAGAACGCCCTGTCCCCATCCGTTACCGGAAAAATGTTCCCACCGCATGGTTAGAACTCATCTTGACCGAAGGACGCAATCGGCAGGTGCGGCGCATGACAGCCGCCGTCGGGCATCCCACCCTGCGCCTCATTCGGGTCGCCATTGGCAACATTACATTGGCAGGCTTACAACCCGGCGAATGGCAATATTTGACACAAGATGATATTCAGGCGCTTAAAGCCACCCTCAAATTCAAAAAACAACCTTAGCCAGAATATTTGTTGACCATCTTGCAGACAATTTGCACCTGTGCCGCCCGCAGTTCCACAACATACAGTTTATACCCGCGTTCTTCCAACTGTGCCTCGGTCACAAATTCCGAGATGCGGTCTACATGCTGCATTAATTCTAAGCATTCCGCAGTTGGGCGCACATCAAAATTCACGCTTGTCCAGTGCAGCGGTCCCGAAAAAACCTCAACACCGCCAAATTTGAGGTATTGGACATCTGGGCTGTTCTGGCGACTGAGTTTGATAGTGAGGACAGCCCGATTCCAGTGGTATTCAGCTACCATGCAATCCACGCTATCGGGTCGGGGAATCTCAAACACATTACTCATGCGGCGTTACCTTGTCTACTATCAATTCAGGGAAACCGGTTTCTTCGTCCAATGTTCGGTGAAAGACCACATCCTCTGCCACGCCAAGCACAATTTCGGCAGTCGTGTAAATGGTGCAACCATCCTGCAAATGTCCACCAATCACAGCACCCGTATCATCGGATACTGCCAATTTGAGGTGCGTGTGTTCCACGCTTAAAGTGCCGGAAAGTGACACAATCTCAAATTTGCGGTTGTATATCATCGTGCCGGGCTGGTCTGCCATGCGAATTGCCACCCGCTGCAAACTGCCCACACAAGTGATAATAAATCCGGCTGTTAAGTGGTTTTCAGTCGCAAAATCAACCAAAGAATGGCGCAAATCTTGTCCGGGCTTCAGCCGGAGAATATGAGTGTGCATCAGCGTCGTCTCAGTTCTATCCAATAGTGGTCAGCGAACAGCGCCAGCGGGGACATTTGCCCAGCAGTCTGTTCTAACCGCTGTAAACCAGCCAATAAAGAAGGTCTTGCTTCGATTATACCGTAAATATCCGAAGGTGGCAGAAATAACCCCAACGGCATGACCTGAATACGCGCAAAATAGGGCGCAAAACTGCGCGTGATATGTCGCACAGTGGGATAATGAATTGGCATAGGCGCACTATGCGGGTCAGGTTGAAACGTTGTGGTCTTGTGCCAGCGCCGGAATGCTGTTTTTAAATGACTGTGCGCCCCATGCCATAGCATCTCCCACGCACAAAAAGGCGGCATGATGGCGAATCCAAGCACGCCACCTTTACTGATACGCGCCGCCAGCCAAACCGCCAAAGAGTGCCATTCAGCTAGGCAATTTAGCACCCCAAAATTAGCGAATGCCCCATCAAAAAACTGGTTCCATTCGGCATCATGTTCTGGCAGAGATGCCAAATCCAAAGGTAGAACACGAACACGGCTTGCCTGCTGCGTTTTTTCGTGGGCGATTGCCCGCATTCCGGCACTCGCATCCGTCGCCGTGACCTGAATGCCGTGCTGCGCCAGAAACAACGCATCTTCGCCTGTGCCGCAGCCCATCTCCAAAATATGCTGACCGACCGAAAAGTGCCGCAATAGCCGCTGCTGCACCCGGTCACGCAAATAACGCGCAATGATAGATTGCGTAAAATCGCGGTCATACGTTACCGCCAGCGGGTCGAATGCCGATATATCGGATTTATTATCAGGTACAAAAGTCATCTTAAAATCGTGATTGCTTTAACACACTAAACTCATTTTCAGGATTACAATGAATATAAATACAGATAAAGGCAGTTCCCATGATGCCATCACGAGATAATGTTTTTCCCATTCATTTAAACGGCATCAATGCGACCTTGATACTTTATCCGCAAAAAATGGTTTTCCGTTTAAAAGGACATATCTATCCGCTTCGCTATGCCAAACCACTGGAAAAGTGGGTTTCTCTCATACAGGTTGCTGTTATTGACCACCAGCAACAACCTTATGGGGGCAATTTGATTATCACCTTAGATGATAACAGCCTTATGGCGCTGCTTTACACTCACCACGAAGCAGAACAGGCACACCAACTGCATCAAATGCTTGTGGGCTTTTTGCATAACCAAAATAACATGGCTGGCACCTGTTAAATCAAGAAATCTCATGGATAGGAATAACGGGTACTGTGTCACCATGCACCCGTTGACCAGAAATTTCATGTTCATGCTGTGTCAGCATCATGCCCACTCTGCCAATTTTGGTATTGAGCCACAATTTTGCACGGCGTTTTAGCGGCACATTGTTTTGCACCCGCGCCCGATTTAAGGCGACTTCACTCACCATCCAGCGCGTAGCAAAGCTATAAAAACGGCGGCTGTAACGTCCGGCGACAGTTAAATCTCTATCCGCATTGTCCGCCCATGTGCCGCTGCGTAAAACGTCCGTTTCCACTTCGGCATAATACGGCGTGCCTTTGATAGGATATGCCACCGTCGTCAGAAAAATATCGGGATTGCAGATTTTGAGGTGTTCAACCGTATCTATTAAATCCTGCACCGTTTCGCCTTTGTAGCCGAGCATGATGAACATGCCCGTTTCAATGCCGTGTCGTTGCAGCAAATGGGTTTTTGCCTGCACATCCTCCACTTTGACCTTACGCTGCATGGCATCCAGAATGCGCTGGCTGCCACTTTCCGAGCCATTCCATAGACGATAACAGCCCATCTCTGCCAAAACTTGCACAATGTCGTCGTTAAGTCTATCTGCCCGCGAAATACATTCAAATGGTATTTTGACGCCGCGTTTTTTGAGTGCCTCATGATACGCAAGCAACCAGCGATGATTGATGCCAAACACATCATCGGCGTACCAAATCAAATCCGGGTTGTAGCGTTCTTTTATCCACAGCAGTTCATCAGCAGCATCGTCCGGTGTGCGGCGGCGGTGTGTGTTGCCGAAAACACTGTGACTACACCAAGTACAGGTATACGGGCAGCCCCGCGCATGAATCACCGAAATTGAACTTTTACCGTGATGCTCTTTCCAAATTCGCATGTATTCAGGAATATCAATCGCTTCACGGTCTGCCCAAGGATGCTGACTCAAATCCGGCATTAAGGGGCGCGGCAGTGTTTCAATAACTTTATCAGCGCCATTGATGAAGACAATGCCCTGAATGTGGTCTAAACCAGTCATGCCTTTTTGGGCGATGTGGGGGATTAATTCAGCAAGCGTCATTTCGCCTTCGCCCACCACGATAATATCCGCCCCATGCCGCAAATAATCTTCCGCATAATACGCCGGGTCGGGACCACCCAGAATGACGGTACAGCCGTGCTGCTTGCAAAAGCGTGTCATCTGCAATACGGCACGTTTGGTCATCATATTGGTGTAAATGCCAACTAGCGATGGATGCTCTTGCTGAATATAGGCTTCAAATGCTGCCATTGTCTGAAATGTCGTATCAAAGACGGCAACATCAAACCCCAGTTTTTTCAGAAAAGACGAAATATAAAGAATCCCCAATGGGGGATAAGGTTTCATAATTTGGCGTTCATGCGGGTCTTCGTACAGGAAATAACCGTGCGTCAGCAAAATATCCATGTGCTATTGTTTTCCGAGGGCTGTTGACGGTGATATTGTAACCCAACATCTCATGATTCTTGTAGATACCACCACACTTGGTACAGCATTTGCAGCGCCGTTAGGTTGCGAATCACGTAGCCATATTGCAAATTTTGGCGTTGGAAGTTAGCAGCGGCTTGATACGGTTCGGGTGGGGAGGAAGGATGCAAATTGTCGCGTGCCAAGCCAGCATTGGGGAGCAATTGCAGCGCCGCATTGTAATCCCACAGCGGCAGTAAATTCGTTTCCGCCAATTCGCGCACGACTTGGTTAAACGCGGCAATCGTGGCGGGCATTTCCGGCGGTCTGGGATAGTGCTTAAAATGGGGATAATACCTTTTTCAATCGAAATATCCACAATGCGCTGGAGATTTTGCCGATATTGTTCTGGCGTGCGATACCCTGAATCATTCGTGCCAAACATAATCAGGGCGATAGCGGGTTTTAAGACGCGATATTCACACAACAGCGGCATTTCACCGGGAACACAATCGGCAGAGGTATTTAACGATGCTTCAAACACGCCCCACGCTGCCCAGCCCACACCTGCCGCTGCTGAGGGGCGTGTAAACGAATTGCCGCCGGAAATGGATTGGTTAAAATAATCAATGATAAGTTGCAAATGCGAATATTCGGCTAAATCATAAATACTGGCACCAATTGGGTGCAAAAAATAATCCGATACAGTGATGCTATCGCCCACCAATGCGAATACCCGTGCCTGATTGCCCATCGTTTGTCCGGCAGCATGAATCTCACGCAGATGCGCCACCACTTCATCGGGCAGCGGCGCAAAATCCGGCGGCACATCTTCGTCTTGCCCGCGTGTGAACATAATCAGCGCGAATAACAACGGCGGCAAAAACAAGACAGGCAACCAACGACGCAGAGGCAGTATTTTCATAGTATTTTAGCTCAAAATTAGCTTTTACGTTCTATTTTATCACACTATCTACGAATCAAAAACGGTCTATGGGCTAGTGTACCACACAGACCGCTGTTCGATGATGACGTTTGAACCGCAAAAACGCCAAAAAATATCTTAACTCGGCAAAATATACAATGTCACCGATTGCCCCGTCACAGTCACACTTGTGCCATCAGCGATAGCCATTGGCTCAATCATGGCAGCATCATGGTCGGCATCAAAGCGCCACACTTCGGCATCGCCCGCCGGAACAAAACCATTGAGAGCAATCGTCGCGCTGCGTTCATCATCTACCAGATTCACCACCATCAACGTGACCGCCCCATCCTCACGCTGCGCCGCAAAAATGGACACTTCCTGATTCGATGTTTCGGCAGTCAATAATTCTGTGCCAAAATGTTTGTACAGCAGATAGACATTGCCCACCGGATTCATGCCATTCAAGCCAAAAATACCGTGTCCATCCGTCTGGGAACGCAAATTCCAATAGGCAACAATTTCTGTTTTATGCCGAATCAAATTGCCCAACACATCAGCAAACCAGATGGCATTATAGTGGCTGTCGGGTCCGGCTTCGCCGCCGCTGTTGGGAATCGAATTGGAATTGACTTCGGTCACTGCTAACGGAATATCCCGTCCGGCAGACATCTGAACTACTTGGCGCAAATTAGGAATACTGAAATCCCACTCGTGGCTATTTTCGCGCAAGCCTGTTATCGTAGCAGAAGCGACTGATTTGCCACTAATACCGGGATAGGGATAGCGATGCACGGAGACAATATCAATCAAATCGCCATTGGCACGCAAAAATTCCTGCATCCAATCGCGCCCTAATGCATCCCGCGGCGCACCCCCTTGACTACCTTCTAAATAGTCAATCGTCTCATTTTCAACATTTAGCACCACATATTGGCTGATGTCGGGACCCACCAGAATAATATTGGGGTCAACTGCCAACATCGCTTCAGCAAATTCACGCCATTCGCGGTTCAAATCTTCAGTCGTATACGACTCTGCGCCGTGGACTGCCACAAAAAATGACGGTTCATTGCCGATGCTCCAATAGCGAATGTTATAACCCTTTTGGATATTGGCATACTGCAAAATATCTGCGGCGGCTTGCGGCGTGCCTTCTAATAAACGCACGCTCAAGCCCAATTCTGCACCTATCATCTTGGCTTGCGACGCATAAATATCTACCGTAAATTTGGTCAAATCATTTTGGTCACTGTAGTTGCCACCAACGCGCAAATATTTTAGCCCCAATGCCTGCACATCTGGCATTAAATCCGGCGGAATGACTGCCAACCCAACATTCGCACCATATACTCGTGGACTAATCGTGCCTTGTGTTTGGGTTGCCTCTACTGAAAGCACAATCTCATCTTGGGCAAAGGCAATACTCGCCATTAATAGCAAGACCCACAGCCAGCATAATCGCTTCTGCATAGGAAATCCTTAATAAAATTTGTTGTAATTGGGCTGTATTGCGAAACAAGGGCAAGTTCGCTTGCCCCTGTTTATGAATTATTGAACGTTATTTTTCAACACCCGTAATCACCACGCCGCGCATGAATACTTTTTGCGCGAAGAAGAAAATCACGATGGGCAATACCATCGCCATCAGCGACGTGGCTTGCACCAATTCTGGGCGTGCGCCATATTGGAAGTTAAATTCTTGCACCGCCACCGAAATCGGTTGGAAGTCCCGCGCACCAAGCAAATAAATCAGCGGTCCAAAATAATCGTTCCACGCGAAAATAAAATGGAACAACCCGACTGAAATAATCGCTGACCAAGACAACGGGACAATCACCCGCGTCAACACTTGGAACGGCGTCGCGCCATCAATCACCGCCGCTTCGTCCAGTTCACGCGGCAGCGTCATAAAATACTGGCGCAGCAAAAAGACGTTATACGCATTGGCGAAGAAGTGCGGCACAATCAGCGGCAGCCAACCCAGCGGGATGCCATTCTGCGACCCCACCCAGCCAATTTTAGCGAAAAAGGCATAGGTTGGGATGAGCGTCACCTGACCGGGTAAAATAATCGTGCCAATCAAGATTAAGAACAACACATTTTTACCGGGAATAGGGAAACGTGCGAAGGCATACGCCACACTAATGCACGATAGTAGTGTGCCAATCAAGCCCAGGATGGCGATTGCCAGCGTATTAAAGAAGTGCCGGGGGAAATTCAACATATCCCAAGCTGTTGAGAAGTTTTCAAAATGAAATTTGAGTTCGGAAACTTGCTCTAAACCGCGCCAATTGCCTTCCCATGTAATGGCTTCAGCAGTTGGGTTAGCCGGGTCAATAAATTCGCTGGTTTGCCGCCCTTTTTTGAACAATGCCAATTCACGCACTGTACCATCTGGGAACGGTACATTATACACATCGTAATTTTTACCTTCATAGACAAATACTTCGGGTTCCATCGGGAGGACAGACCCGGTGGCGCTAGCAACAATTTGTTCCTGTGTCTTCACCGCCATCAGCGCCATATTGCCAAAGGGCATCAGATAGATAAACCCGATAACGATTGCCACCATAAAAATTAAAGATTTGACGCCGAATTGACGGAGTTGAAACGAATAATACGGCGATGTATTCACATGCTTAGGAGTCGCGGTTATGGTTGCCATGATTATTCTCTCTCCCCGGCATAATACACCCAATAACGTGATGACAAAAACAAACCAACCGTTAAGATGAGCGCCACAATGAAGATAAGCCACGCTTGGGTTGCCCCATAGCCCATATCAAAAAATGTAAAGGCTGTTTTATACAAATGCATATTGAAGAAATATGCCGAGTTGCCGGGCTGCCCCGTACCGCGTGTGACCACATACGGCACAACGAAATACTGCATTAAGCCAATCACCGATAGCACCAAATTGTAAAAAATCACCGGGGAAATCATCGGCAGTGTAATTCTAAAAAACTTAATAACACTGTTCGCGCCGTCTACATCTGCCGCTTCGTATAATTCTGTCGGCACGCCTTGGATGGTTGCCAACATCGTCAACATGGCGTTACCCACACCCCAAATGCCCATAAACACAAACGCTGGCAAAATCCAACTGGCATCACCTAACCAGTTAGGCGGATCTTGGATGCCAATCAACTTCAAAAAGCGATTCAGCCATCCGGCTTGCGCGTTCATGAAGCTCATCCAGATAAAAATGCCCGATACTGCCGGCACCATATACGGCATATAAAATAATGTGCGCCAAATCCGTTTACCAAATAAATGCTTGGCATTCAATAGCACCGCCAACCCCAACGGCAAAATAATGCCAATCGGGACGGCAAGCGCCGCAAATTTAAGTGTTACCCCCAACGCCGTCAGCGCCAATGGGTCCGTCAATAATTTTTGCCAGTTAGCTAAACCAACAAATTCAATGGGGTCGGTACTGGACAAGCTAAAATTAGTGAATGTAAACCCAAGCGACATGATGATGGGGGCTGCCGTAAAAAGGGTGAAGCCAATAATCCAAGGGGATAGAAAAATCCAACCCCACAACCGCTGCTGCTGCTGCAAAGTACGCGATTGTGGTTCACCAATTTTGGCTTTTTTTGGAATATACGGCGGGGAATGAGAAGCATCCACAGTAGACATAAAAATCCTCCAAAATGTTCAAACAAACTTTTGTTAGTGAGATAACAAATCATAATTTCTCTTGATAATAACGCATATATTTTGAATTTAACAGGACAGGGGTTGCCCCCTGCCCCACATTTACAGCAACTTATTCTTCTTCAACAATGGCTTGCAGGTCGGCAGCCAGAGTATCCAGTTCAGCACTGACATCAATATCCGCACCGGTATCACCATTCAACAGCGAGAAGAAAGCAGACACGCGGTCCGATGTTTTCTGCCAATTGGGGTTATCCGATTCATGATGTTGGTTAATCGGGTTATTGTATGCCAAGCTGTCTACTGCAACTTGCCAATTGATACCCCAGTCAAACTGAGCATCTTTGCTATCAATCCAGTCTTGCTGATATTCAGGACGCGCCGGGAAAGCGCCATATGCAGGTGTCAACGACGGCACACCTTCGTTCAGCAGGTAGCTAAGGGCGGTGAAAGCAGCTTCTGGGTTGGCGCTGCCTTTGGTCATACGGAACGTATCAGCATCGGTAGCAACATGATATTGACCATCGAGCGATTTGGGAACAACCGCGAAGTCCCATTCAAAATTGCCAATGGTTTCGCCCAAGCAGCAGGTATACCACAGCGGCACAATCACCATCGCAATATTGCCGGATTGGAATGTATTGCCTGCACCAAAGGCATCGCTGCTGGCATAGGTGTTATTCGGGACATAATATTCAGTCCACATCGCATCATGCAGCCATTGGGTGGCAGTACGCCAGCTTTCCGGGATGGAAATGGTATTGGAACCTTCATCATACCAATCTTCCGGTTGCAGGTGCGTCCAGACCAAACGCAAGCCATTCCATTGGAAGTTCAGACCAAATTGAACAATATTAGCGGGGTCGAAGCCATCCATGGTGGCATCATTACCGCTGGCATCCACAGTGAGAATTTTGGCAATTTCTGCTGCTGTTTCATAATTCCATTCGACTTCGGTGCCATCGGGCATGACATACATTTCGTCAAATGCTTGCGGCGGGTAGTTCAAACCAGCTTCGTCGAACAGGTCACGGCTGTAGTAGGTAACTGTGGGGAATACGGCAAACGGAATGCCCACCAAACCACCATCTTCAGAGCGATACAGTTCAATCAATGCCGGGTCAAACACGCTCAGGTCATAACCGGTGGATTCAATATACGGGGTCAAGTCTGCCCATTGGTCAGTGAATGCATTCGAACCACCGACACCAACTGGTCCGACAATATCGGGCGGCGTACCCGCAGCAATCAACGTGCTGAAGGTGTCGCGCGAGGTTTCAAAACTG